>DATNMI010000504.1:0-1649 GCA_035602375.1 Nitrospiria bacterium
CGGCGTAAAGTCCATCCCGTCCCGGTAATTCGATCCGAGAACGTCATATTTTTTTCTCTTCTCAGGATCGCTTAAGACTTCATTCGCCTCGTTGAGCTCCTTGAATTTTTCCTCCGCGCTCTTTTTCTTCCCTTCGGGGACAAGATCGGGATGGTATTTCCGGGCGAGCTTTCGAAAAGCGGTCTTTATTTCATCGGCGGAGGCCTTCCGGTCGACTCCCAGAATTTCATAATAGTCTCTGAACTTTACTGCCATATTTCAATCCCCTGACTCATTTTTATGAACCTCATTCCTTTTCTTTTAGCAGAAACTCTTCTTCGGAGAGAACCTGAACGCCAAGACTTATCGCCCTCTCCAGCTTGGAGCCTGGCGCTTCTCCGGCAATGACAAAATCAGTATTTTTACTGACAGAAGATGTCACCGTCCCCCCCAGGCTTTCAATCCTCCGGGTCAGCGCCTCTCTTGAAAACTCCTGAAATGTCCCGGTCAACGCCACCTTCTTTCCTCTAAAGAAGGTGGCGCCGGTCTCTTCGGCGTTTTCATACCGGATATTGACTCCGCCGTTCCGGTTCCGGAGGCGGGAGATAGTTTGGCAATTCTTCTTTTCGGTGAAGAAATGGACGATGCTCCCGGCGAGTTCAGGCCCTATTCCATGAATTTCGGTTAAAGTCTCCACGGAAGCCGATTGAAGATCTTCCAGACTGGAAAACCTCCGGGCCAGGAGTTTGGCCACCGATGCGCCGACGCCATGGATGCTTAAGCCGAACAAAAACCGGTCAAATGAAATCTCCCTGGCCCGGTCAATCTGGGCTACAAGATTCGACACCGATTTTTCTTCCCATCCGGGAAGATTGATCAATGATTCCTCTTTAAGATAAAAAATATCGGAGAGATCTCCAAGAAGACCAGCCGCGTAGAGCTGATCGACCCTTTTGGTTCCCAGACCCGCGATGTCAAACCCGTTCCTCGAAGCAAAATGAATAATCCGGCCCCGGACCTGCGCCGGACAGGAAAGGTTCAAACAATAAAGATGGGCGCCTTCCCGTTGGACCCCCGACCCGCACGCGGGGCATTGATCCGGCATACGGAAAGGCTTCTCTTCTCCGGTCCGTTTTTCAATGACCGGTTTAATAATTTCAGGAATGACGTCCCCGGCCCGCTCCACGAAGACGGTATCACCGATCAGGATTCCCTTGGCCGCCAGTTCCCCTTCTGTGTGCAGGGTCGCGCGTGATACGGTGACTCCGCCGATTTCCACCGGTTCCAGATTTGCGACAGGGGTCAGGATTCCGGTTCTGCCGACCTGAACGTCAATGGACAGAACTCTCGTGGTCTCCTGGGAAGGCTTGAATTTATAAGCCAGGGCCCATCGGGGATGGCGCGCCGTCCCCCCCAGCTCCCTTTGAAATGCTAGACGGTTGACCTTTAACACGGCCCCGTCTATCTCATACTCGATTTCAGCCCGATGGGCTTCCATCCAGTGATGGCGCAAAATAGCGGAATCAATCGAATTGCAGAGTTTTATATCCGGCGATGTCACAAATCCCCACTCCTGAAGCTGATGAATGATCTCTTTCTGGGTCTCACACGCCAGGCCGTCGTGATTTCCAATTCCCCATGCATAGAACCGCAGTTTCCTTTTTGCGGTT
>DATNMI010000508.1:0-3000 GCA_035602375.1 Nitrospiria bacterium
GAGTCGAATTGGTCAAGATCCGGAAGGGGCGAGAGTATGGCCTGGGCTGTCGACACGATAACGGCGTTTCCTTTTTCCCGGAGCTTCCCCAGCGTTTGAATGGTTCTGGTCCGTTCTGCCACCAGGGCAGGGGGCGGGTCCACCTGTTCATACGGGACGATTTCCAGAGCGGGAAAATAGCAGACCTCGTCCCGGCGCCCGGTCATGGAAAAGAAAAACTGTATATCCCCGATCAGTTTTTCCGCCTCTTCCGGGGTCGGAGCGAGGACGATAACGGGCCGATCTGTTTCGGTGGAGAGGGTGGAAATGAGAAAAGCCTTAAACGCGTCGGGTATTCCGTCAACCCTCGCGGGGGAGGGGCTCGACGGGTCGATCATTCTTCCGATAAAATGTTGAATTATTTCTGAAGAGATTTTGGAAGGCATGGGCGGGTTGACGGATTGTGCGAAGATTACCTCGTTTTACCATAAAGGGCTACGATCTTTTCAATCAGACCGGTTGTGGAATACCCCGGTTTGAAGGGGAGGGAGAGGACTTTGCCCCCCTCTTTTTCCACAAGAGCGGCGCCAATAATCCTGTCGGGCGTCCAGTCCCCGCCCTTAACCAGAACATCCGGTTTTAGAAGGGCAATCAGGTTGTAGGGGTTCGGCTCTCCAAAAAAAGTGACAAAATCGACGCAAGAAAGGCCGGCGAGCATCAGCGCCCTGTCCTTTTCCGGGTTGACCGGGCGGTCTTCTCCTTTCAGGTTCCTGACTGATGCGTCATTGTTGATTCCGACGACCAGAAGGTCTCCCAGGGTCCGCGCTTCGTTGAGGTAAAAGAGATGGCCGGGATGCAGAATGTCAAAACAACCGTTGGTAAAAACGACTTTCTTCCCGTTCTTTTTCAGTCCGGCGAGAATTTCCGAGAGGCGGGAGGCCTCTTTGATTTTTTCTTGCAGATTCATCGGCATCAGGAGGAAGAAAGGGCTTCAAGGATGCCCGCCGCAAGAATCGGCACCATGATTTCATGATGCCCGGTCAGCCGGTATCCTTTTCCCCCTTGCTGGGTCGGTCTGGAAACGACGTTGGTGACCGGCCTGTATTGTTGAAGGAAATCCATATTGACGGTCGAAAAGCGGTCGACCTTGTAACCGAGGTTCCGGGCGATCGTCAAGGCTTTAAGAAACACTTCGGGCAGAATGACCGAGGAACCTATATTCAGATAGACCCCGCCCTCGAGCTGGCTCACCACCGCGGTCAGCAGATGAAAATCCCTGAGGGACCCTTCTCCGATAGCCGCCCCGTCGGCGGAAGGGTGCATATGGATGATATCGGTGCCGAGAGCGACATGAATAGTTACCGGGATTCCGAGCCGGAACCCCGCCGCAAGGAGGCTGTTGCTCCGGTAAGCGAACTTTTCCGATTCTATCCGGCTTCCGATGGCCTCGCCGATCCCCATCCCTTTTTTGACCCCCTCCGATATCCAGGTGTTCAGGATCTTTCCCGTCTCTTCCGCCATTCCAAAAGCTCCGGTGGCAAGTTCCGCCGCGACATCTTCGGAGGTGTGGCCGATATAAGCGAGCTCAAAATCGTGGATAATGCCGGCGCCGTTGAGGGCAAGAGACCGGATAATTCCCTTTTCCATCAGATCAATGAGAATCGGGTTGAGCCCGACTTTGATGGGATGCGCGCCCATCCCGACCATGACCGTTTTTCCGCTCCGGTGGGCCTTTGCAACGGCGGCGATAACCTCTTTCAGATCACCCGCCGCCAAAATCGGTGGAAGGGCGTTTAGAAAGTTCTTGAAGGAGTCTCCCGGTTTGTGCGGGCGGGCTTCGTCGTCGAGCTTGACCTTGCTTTTGCGGCCCTTGATCGAATAGGTTTTTATTTTAGAGAGGTCAATCGTCGGATATTTTTTCATCTAGCTGGCGGGATTAAAAAGGAGTTCATCGACCAGTTCGCAAATCACATGGCCCAGGGTGATATGGGTTTCCTGGATCCTGGCGGTATTCTTTGAGGGGACGATAAAAGCCATATCGACCAGCGGGACCAGCTTTCCTCCTGTGCCTCCGGTGAATCCGATTGTCTGGATTCCCTTTTCTTTGGCCGCCTGGACCCCCCGGACCACGTTGGCGGAATTTCCGCTGGTCGTGATTGCAAAAGCGATATCGCCGCTCTGTCCGAGCGTCCTCACTTGTCTGGAAAATATTTCAGCGTATTCGTAGTCGTTGCTGATGCTGGTGATGACGGCCATGTCGGTGGCCAGGGACAAGGCGGGAAGTCCCGGCCGTTCTATCTTGAACCGGTTGACAAATTCAGCCGCCAGATGAGAGGCGTCGCAAGCGCTTCCGCCGTTTCCGAAAAACAGGAGCTTGTTTCCGTTCTTGAGCGCGAGCGCGGTAATCTGGACCGCCTGGACGATTTTTTCGTAGTGGGTTTTTATGAACGCGCCCTTGACCTCGATGCTGTTCGTAAAGAGATCCAGGACTTTCTTCTGAAGGTTTTCCATCAAGAACAGCCCTTGGCGGTCAGAACGTGGAATATTTCATCAATCTGATTCGGGTTCCGCGTTGCCATGCCTGTGCACGACCTTGTCTTCGTCGAACATGTCCTGGAGTTCCGCTTCGAGCAATTCGCCGTCTTTGAAGCCTTTATGCATCGGCAGGGAAACGGGTTCCGATTTTTTTTCAGTGATTTCTTTTTCTTTTTTGGGTTCTTCGGGCATGGTTTACCGCCTTAAATTCAGGTTCAATTCATCATAACATCTTTACAGACGGGAAACAAGACGAATCCTGGAAGAAAAGATTGAATTCAAAATCCGCTCCGGGTATTCTGATGAATGGTCGAAGCAGAGATTAGGGGAACATGCATGACGGTAAAAAAGGGGAACGAAAACGAACTGGCGACTTTGGGGGGCGGCTGTTTCTGGTGCCTTGAAGCCGTCTTCGCCTCGCTCCAGGGGGTGGTTTCCGCGATCTCCGGTTATTCCGGAGGAAAGACGGAAGATCCCTCCTACGAA
>DATNMI010000509.1:0-5414 GCA_035602375.1 Nitrospiria bacterium
TGAGGCTCAACCCCCTGAACCGAATCAAAAACGCATACAGCGCCGTCGAGGACACGGAGGGAACGCTCTACTTCAATCGTAAAATCGACATGACCCGGGGTGTCAATGATATTGATCCGGTGATCCTTCCAGAAAGAAGTGGTGGCGGCAGCGGTAATCGTGATGCCGCGCTCTCTCTCCTGCTCCATCCAGTCCATGGTGGCAGTTCCTTCATGAACTTCCCCGATCTTATGGGTAATCCCGGTATAGTAAAGGATCCGCTCTGTCGTCGTGGTTTTACCGGCATCGATATGGGCCATGATGCCGATATTTCTAGTCTGTTCCAATGGAAACTGCCTGGGCATTTTATTTCTTTACCACCTGAAATGCGCAAAAGCTTTATTCGCTTCCGCCATTTTATGGGTATCTTCCTTTTTCTTTATCGCGCCGCCGGTATTATTGTTCGCATCGAGAATTTCAGACGCCAGCTTTTCTTCCAAAGATTTCCCCGCTCTCTGCTTGGCATACAGAAGCAGCCATCGGAGCGCCAGAGATACTCTCCTTGAAACCCGGACATCAACCGGAACCTGGTAGGAAGCGCCGCCCACCCGGCGGGATTTGACTTCAACGTTCGGCTTGATATTATCAATGGCCGTTTTAAAAATTTTAATCGGGTCGTTGCCCGTTTTTGTCTTGATGATATCAAGAGAGTGATAACAAATCGATTCCGCAGTGCTCTTTTTTCCTTTTTTCATGACCATGTTGATATATTTGGTCATCAACCGTTCATGATAAATCGGATCCGGGTGTAAATCTCTTTTGGCGGCTACTTTTCTTCTAGGCATTCAATCAATCCTTATTCCGTGATTACTTCGGGCGCTTCGCGCCATATTTTGAACGTCCCTGTTTCCGGTTCGCAACGCCAACCGTATCCAGCGAACCCCGGACGATATGATACCGGACGCCAGGAAGATCCTTGACCTTCCCTCCCCTGACCAGAACGATGGAATGCTCCTGGAGGTTATGTCCAACTCCTGGAATATAAGAGGTAATTTCAATTCCGTTGGTCAGCCTGACCCTGGCCACCTTCCGAAGGGCGGAGTTTGGCTTCTTGGGAGTCGTGGTGTAAACCCTGACGCAGACGCCCCGTCTCTGGGGACACCCCTTCAAGGCCGGGCTTTTCGTCTTCCCCTTGGCCTGTTCACGTCCAATGCGAATGAGCTGATTAATAGTCGGCACTTCGTTTCCTTCCCTAAAATTAACGTCCCGGTTCTTTTGGAACCGGGTCCGTTGGTGAAAAACTTGTCGATTATATCAGAAAGGCAGGCTTTGTCAAGCCCTTTCAGAACCTTCTTATGCTTTTCTCAGTGACCGCAAGAATAACCGTTCACACCTTCTCCCCCACCCCGATTGCGCCGGAAGTTTCCTGTTTTTCGTCCTCTTCGCGGGCAGGAGGCACTACAAATGTTTCCTGGTATTCCGAGAATCCGGTTCCCGCGGGTATCAGGCGTCCCACGATGACGTTTTCTTTCAACCCGAGAAGATCGTCGATCTTTCCGGTAATGGCCGCTTCCGTCAGAACCCGTGTGGTTTCCTGGAAAGAGGCGGCGGAGATAAAGCTTTCCGTGCTCAGAGAGGCTTTGGTGATCCCCAAAAGAATCGGCTTCCCGATCGCCGGACGTTTCCCCTGCGTCATGACTTTTTCGTTTTCAAGCGCAAAAGAATTCTTGTCCACCTGGCTTCCGGTAAGGAAACCAGTGTCTCCGGGATCTTCAATCTTGACCTTTCTGAGCATCTGCCGGACGATAATTTCGATATGTTTGTCGTTAATCGAAACTCCCTGAAGCCGGTATACCTCCTGAACCTCATCCACCAGGTATTTTTGAAGTTCTTTCGGGCCTAAAACATCAAGGATATCATGGGGATTGGCGGAGCCATCCATGAGAGGCTCTCCTGCCTGAACCCAGTCCCCTTCATGGACATTGACATGCTTCCCTTTGGGGATGAAATACTCCCGAATATCCCCCATCTCGTTCTTGACCAGGACCTTCCGCATCCCTTTGACAAACCCGCCAAATTCAATCGTGCCGTCAATTTCACTGATGACCGCCTGCTCCTTCGGTTTTCGGGCCTCAAAAAGCTCCGCAACCCTTGGAAGACCGCCGGTGATGTCTTTGGTCTTGGTGGTTTCACGGGGAATCTTGGCCAGAACATCCCCAGGAAACACAATTGCCCCTTTTTCAACCAGAATATGGGCGGCGGCCGGCAACAGATAGCGGGCGACAGAAGTCCCTGATATCTTGGCCGTTTTCCCATGGTCATCCTTAATAGAAATACGGGGACGGAGATTCGCTCCCGGAAAATCGATAATCACCTTGCGGGAAAGACCGGTGACTTCATCCACCTCCTCGCGCATGGTGACCCCTTCCACAACGTCTCCAAAGGCCACTTTCCCACCGACTTCCGTCAGGATTGAGAGGGAATAGGGATCCCATTCCACAACTTTTTGTCCCACTTCCACGCTGCCGTTGTCCTTCACCTTGATGCGGGCGCCATAAACCACGGAATATTTCTCTTTCTCCCGGCCGGTTTCGTCGATGATGGCGATCTTTCCGTTGCGGTTCATCACCACCATATCGCCATCCTTGTTTTTCACTGAATTCAGGTTGAGGTATTTCACCTTGCCTTTGTTTTTTGCCTCAAGAACAGTCTGTTCGATCACCTTGCTGGCGGTTCCTCCGATATGGAACGTCCGCATCGTCAGCTGGGTTCCCGGCTCACCGATCGACTGGGCGGCAATGACACCGACAGCTTCCCCTTTATCGACCAGTCTTCCCCTCGCCAAGTCGCGGCCGTAACATTTGGCGCAGACCCCTCTGCGGGCCTGACAGGTTAACACCGACCGGATCTTCACACGGTCAATGCCAGAGTCGACAACGGCCTTGACCCGCGTTTCATCCAGTTCATCGTCGGCATTGCAGATCATTTCTCCGGTCAACGGATCGCGAATTTCTTCCGATGCGATCCTTCCCAGAAGCCGCTCTTCGAGCGGTTCGATAATCTCCCCGCCTTCGACAAGGGATGTGACATAGATCCCGTCCATGGAATGGCAATCAATCTCATTGATGATGACATCCTGAGAGATATCGACCAGACGGCGCGTCAGGTACCCGGAGTTTGCTGTCTTGAGAGCTGTATCCGCCAGACCTTTTCGGGCCCCGTGCGTCGAGGTGAAATATTGAAGAACCGTCAACCCTTCCCTGAAGTTGGCTGTAATCGGCGATTCAATGATCTCCCCGGACGGCTTGGCCATCAGGCCCCGCATACCGCCCAACTGCCGGATCTGCTGTGTGCTTCCCCGGGCTCCGGAATCGGCCATCATGAAAATCGAGTTGAAATCCCTTGGCTTTTTGTCCTTGCCTTCCTTGTACTTTCCGGACCGGACCGCTTCTTCCTCGTTCCCAAGTTCTTTCATCATTTCAGACGCGATCTGCTCTGTCACATGCGCCCAGATATCCACCACCTTGTTATAACGTTCTCCGTTGGTGATCAACCCTTCCGAATACTGTTTTTCGATTTCCAACACCTCGACCCGGGCCTTCTTGAGAAACTCCTCTTTCCGGGTCGGGATATGCATGTCGTCGATACAGATCGACAATCCAGCCCGTGTGGCATAGGAAAATCCCAGATCCTTGATCTTGTCCAGGAGTATCACCGTATCCCGGTTTCCTGCCTCCCGGTAACAGACGTCAATCAGTTTCATGATCTCTTTTTTGTTGAGCACCTGATTGATAAATTTGAACGGAACCTTGGCTGGGATAATTTCCCAGAAGAGACCCCGTCCGACGGTCGTGTCGATCAGTTCTCCATCGATGCGGAGCTTGATTTTCGCATGCTCTTCCACTTCTCCCGCATCGTAGGCCACCCGCAATTCGTGGTTCCCGGAGAAGACCTTCCCCTCGCCTTTTGCGCCAGCCCGTTCTTTGGTAAGCCAGTAACAGCCCAGAACCATGTCCTGAGACGGCACCATGATCGGCTTTCCGCTGGCGGGCGAGAGCACATTGTTAACCGACATCATCAGGACTCGTGCTTCAATCTGGGCCTCTACGGAAAGCGGAATATGGACGGCCATCTGATCGCCGTCAAAGTCCGCGTTAAAAGCCGCGCAGACCAGAGGATGGAGCCGGATCGCCTTCCCTTCCACGAGAACCGGATCAAACGCCTGGATGCCGAGCCGGTGGAGCGTCGGGGCCCGGTTCAGGAGAACAGGGTGTTCCTTGATCACGTCGTCCAGAACGTCCCAGACTTCCGGCCTTTCCTTCTCAACAAGTTTTTTAGCGCTCTTGATGGTGGTCACATAGCCTTCCTTTTCCAGCTTGTGGAAAATGAACGGCTTGAACAGTTCCAGCGCCATCTTTTTCGGAAGACCGCATTGATGAAGTTTTAATTCAGGTCCGACGACGATCACGGAACGGCCGGAATAATCGACCCGCTTTCCAAGAAGGTTCTGCCGGAAACGTCCCTGCTTTCCCTTGAGCATGTCGGAGAGACATTTGAGCGGCCGCTTGTTGGGTCCGCGGATAGAGCGGCCCCTTCTTCCATTGTCAAACAAAGCGTCCACCGATTCCTGGAGCATCCGTTTTTCGTTCCGGATAATCACCATTGGCGCTTTAAGTTCTATCAGTCTCTTTAACCGGTTGTTCCTGTTAATCACCCTTCGGTAAAGGTCGTTTAAGTCGGATGTGGCAAAACGTCCGCCATCGAGAGGCACCAGCGGGCGGAGTTCAGGCGGAAGGACCGGAATGACATCCATGATCATCCAGGCCGGCATGTTCCCCGATTTCCGGAAAGCTTCCACCACCTTGAGCCGTTTGATCAATTTCTTCTTAACGGCGGCGGAGGTCGCCTCTTTCGATTTTACCTGAAGGTCATCCCATAATTCCGCCAGATTGATCCTCTGGAGAAGCTCGCGAATCCCTTCGGCGCCCATTTCCGCTCTGAATCTTCCAGGAAATTGCTCGTAGAGCGTCCTGTACCGGTCTTCAGAAAGCAGCTCTTTTTCCTTGAGGGGCGTGTCCCCCGGGTCGAGAACCACATATTGCTCAAAATAGAGAATCCGCTCCAGTTGCTTGAGAGTCATGTCGAGGAGCGTCCCGATCCTGCTGGGAACCCCTTTTAAAAACCAGATATGGGCGACCGGAGAAGCCAGTTCAATGTGCCCCATCCGCTCGCGGCGGACTTTGGCCTGAATCACTTCAACGCCGCACTTGTCGCAGACGATTCCACGATGCTTCATCCGCTTGTATTTGCCGCAATTGCACTCCCAATCCTTGGTCGGTCCAAAAATCTTCGCGCAAAAGAGCCCGTCTCTTTCCGGTTTAAATGAGCGGTAATTGATGGTCTCCGGTTTTTTGACCTCCCCGTAAGACCACGAT
>DATNMI010000521.1:0-2512 GCA_035602375.1 Nitrospiria bacterium
GCCTTTTCCGACGCCAATTCCGCATTCTCCAGCCGCTGATAGGCGGGGTCTCCGGCATCCAGCGAATGTTTCGCAAGGGAAATGTTCCCCATGATAGCCGTTAAAACATTATTAAACTCATGGGCCATACCGGCGGCAAGATCGCCGATGGCGTCAAGGTTTTGTTTTCTCAGAGACAGGGCCTCTCTCCTTTTCTTCTCTTCAACATCTCCTAAATGAACGACAATCGTCTCCATCCCGCTGGCAGCGTCCCCTATCTTTTTGGCTGAAAATTCTATCGGAAGCCATCTGCCGCTCCTATGGGCCAGCCGCGTATCCAGCAATACATGCGGAACCTCATTTTCTACCAGGCTTCCGAATTTTTGAATTACTTCTATTCTCTCATCCGGATGAAGAAAATCAAACAGACAGCGCCCTAA
Organism: Nitrospiria bacterium; assembly: GCA_035602375.1. Lineage (GTDB taxonomy): Bacteria > Nitrospirota > Nitrospiria > JACQBW01 > JACQBW01 > DATNMI01. The sequence continues at coordinate 420 of DATNMI010000521.1, forward strand.
CCACTCCGTGGAGGTATACCCGGCAACAGGCGTTACGGTATCGCCACATTGGACGATCGTCCCTTCTGCCGTTACAACCGTCAGGATTTTCGGATGAACAATGACCCGGCATTCAAAGCATTGATTGAGGCAAAACCGGCCGGCTTTTAATTCAGGTTGAAACATTTTCCAGGACCCGAAGTGATGTGCCGGATATAGTGCAAAAAACATACTAGAAAATGAAGAAACCACGCTTGTTCAGGAATCGGGATTAAGACAGGCTATTTTGAAGGGTGGAGGAGAAAGTGTTTGACCGGCTTTCCAAAATGGGTTGCCCGTGTATTTTTATTAGAGAAATCCACAGGTTAGGATTATAAGTTGTCCTGCAAGTGGCAATATTGCACGGATATAAACAGACTTCTGACTGACGAGGCGTGGCGTCCTTATGAAATCTTGCTTATTTTTGTCATGACTCTATTGAAAATCACCGTTTACACTTAAAGAAAATAATGTTATCTGATCGTATAAAAAGAGAATCTAAAAGGATACCCCCAAAAAAACTTTAAAAATTTAAGTTAACCTGGGCCAATTGCAATGTCCCTATTTCACTGCCGATCGGATATTCCCGATGTATCTGATTAAACAAATTAAAGGCGGAAAATGTAATTTCGATCTGGTCGTTCCACCGGTAACCGACCGCAAGATTCACCAGGGTATAACTATCCAGTTCGTTTGAAACGACCGTCCCGACAAGGTCCGTAGAGGGATAGATAGTTTTCCCGACATAATTCATCGTCAGTCTTGAAGAAAATCCGTTATCCCTGTTGATTTGAAGACCTAAATTGATCTTTTCTTCGGGAGCGGCCCGAATCGCTGAACTGGGGAGTGTAATTCCCACTAATGACTGATCAATTTTCTGATGAGCGTAATTGGCAAAAGCCTTCAGCCCTGGAAATACCTTGATCTCCCCTTTTGCTTCGCCCCCATAAATAACTGCGCTCGTCAGATTGGAAATCGGACTACCCTCATAGTCGATCAGGTCGGTTAAACGATTATAAAAAAGAGAGATTCCTCCGGAAATTCGATCGGAAAAAGAGGTGGAATATTCGGTTTCCCACGAGGCGATTTTTTCAGGATTTAAATTCGGGCTGCGCGTGAACCCGACCTGAAACAGTTCCAGCGGGGTGGGGGGCCGGTAGGCTTCCGAATAGGAAAGGCGTACCACCTGGCGCATCGGTTTAAACCTGAAAACCAAACTTCCCCTGGGACTTAGGAAATCTCCGGAGAAACTCTCTGAATCATGGTGATCAAATCTAGCCCCCAGGATGGCCGTTACCGGCGCCGCAGGGTTCCACTCATTCTGGATGTATCCACCTTCCACCTGCATCTGATGTTTTCCTCCGAAGAGGTCCCCTGTGACCTCTTTAGACTCGTAATTCAACCCGGCAACGATTGACCATGAAGAATTCACCAAAAATTGATGCTGTCCCTCGATCTGGTAAGAATTGGTTTGAAAGTTTAAGAGCGTCTCATCCGCATACAATACAGGATTTTCAAAGGTTCCGACCAGGTAGCTGTAAAAATTCATTTTCAGGCCGAACGTTTTCCAGTTGGCCTTCAGAAAGCTTTGCGTGTCTTCGTATCCGATCTGAATATGGCTTCTCCGGACCGAACTATAGGCGATTCCGTTGTCCAGCAGCGGACCCTCAAACCGGGGAGCGTCGCTTCCCCCGCCCGACATCCAGATTCTCCTTTCGGAACCTAGCCGATATTGAATGAGCCCGTCAAACCTGCCCATCTTGAAACCGGTCGTTCCCGGATCGTTCCAGAGCGCGTTGCTCTGATATCCCAGAGATATTTTGTAATCAACCAGCCCGTAACTTCCGGCATGAATCAAGCTGTCCGAAATTGTTCCAAATTCTGCCGTTGACACTGAAAGATGAGTGCCTTTTAAATCTTCCGGCTTTTTGGTAATGATATTGACAACGCCGTCAAAAGCGTTTGGGCCCCAGATGGCGGAACCCGGACCTTTTACGACTTCAATCCGCTCAATCTCGTTCAAGCCAACCGGCAATGTCTTCCAGAAAACGGTGTTTTCACCCTCTTCCTGGACA
>DATNMI010000525.1:0-4774 GCA_035602375.1 Nitrospiria bacterium
CCCTTTGGCGGCGCGTAAATAAATTTTTTAAACAGGTCGGGATAGAGAAGCGGCTGTTCAATGGTTTTTCGAATTGCGGCGATGGCCTCTTTTTGGCCGCCGATCGCCTCCCACGAAATACGGGGCGTCTCATCGAGAAAAAAGTCTTTACGGCGGGGCCGGACGATTTTTTCCACTGCGACGCGATGGGAAGCGTCGACCCGAACTTCGTCTCCAGGGGCCAGGGTCTCTTCCGAAAGACGGGTTGACCGGACCAGAAGGCAGGACTGCGCACCGGGTTCCTGCCCGGCGCGGAGCCGTCCATCCGGCAGAAGATCGGTGATTTTCAGGACAGGCCCGCCAGGGTCGTAACCAATATTTCGTAAAACGACAAAGGCTTCGTTGATCAGGATTCTTTCGCCCACCTTAAGGGATTCCCGCGAGATGCGGGGATCGAGATTGGCATAATAATCGGCGCCTCCGACGGAGATATGGGCCGACTCTCCGTCGGGAAATCCGAGAAATGTGCCGACCCGGTTTGCAGGGGAAGTGACCTTTTCCACAACCTGATTAAGACGGGCCAGCTCTTCTTTGATTTTCTGGAGATCAAGGCTTCCCTCCATGATTTTTTTCTGGAGAGACAACAGGAGCGGGTGCCGGGGATCTTCCTGGGGAGTCATGGAAAGAATCCGGTCTACCCGCCTTAAGGGATCGAGACTCTCATTGTCAGAGGCCCGGGGGTGTGGAGAAGATCCCCGGGGCTTTTTACTTTCGGTATCGCTAATGGGTGTTCCTCCGATGTGAAATAATTTAAGGTAGAAGAAAATAGTAAGGCCGGAAAAAGGGGTTTGTCAATCATTTGTTCTTTATTATGTATCTATGAGTTGAAAAATAGTGTCAGGAAATGGTACTTTCTTTTAATTTTGTTTTGCAAACCATGGGGGAGTGATTTTGATGCGAAAAAAACTTGTGTTTTGGTTCGGAAAGGGCGTTTTAGGAATTTGCCTGGGGGCGCTTTTTGTACCCGCGATGGCGGATGAAAATTCCGGAGAATCCAGAAACGAAAAGACCGGCATATCCGGAAAGGAAATCGTGACCCGGACGGAGAATATTAATCCGGGCTCTGACCTGCGTGCGCGCCTCATTTTTCATATCAAGGAAAAAGACGGACATGAGCGGAAAATGACCATGCTGAGATTCTGGAAGAATTACCATGGAGAGGCCGGTATCGATTCCAAGGTCATGATTTTTCAGGAATATCCGCCGGAAACCCGGGGATCCGGATTCCTGGGATGGTTTTATAGAAATGGACCGAAAAAGAGCGATTCCTGGCTTTATATCCCGATTCTAAGGAAAGTGATCCAGCTTCCGGAAACCAGTAATGACGAGGCTTTTCAAGGTTCCGATCTCCATCCCGGCGATATGATGTCGAGAGACGTGGACACAGATTCACATACTTTTATGGGGGAGGAAAAGATTGATGGAAAGAACTATTACATCGTGGAGTCCGTTCCCCGGCAAAAAGATTCCTTTTACAAATATTCAAAGGTGGTCAAATGGATTTCCAAAGAGACCTTTCTGAAGGAACGTCTTGATTATTACGATGAATCGGGAAAGTTTTTAAAAAGACAGTGGATTTCCTGGAAGCCGATTAAAGACGCCTGGGTCTGGGATAAGGTTAAAACCAATAATGCGCAGACCGGCGTCGAGATCGTACTGGATGTGACAGAGGCCCTGATCAACACAGGTCTTGAAGACGCCCAATTTACCGAGCGGTCCCTCAAGTCTGGTCCATCCTCGGTTCATTAACAGGGTTTAAAGAAATATCAGGAGATACCGAAAATAATTCGGGCATTTCGGCTGGTTTGCGCCATCACCTCTTCCAAAGGAATGTTTTTTATTTCAGCGATTTTCTCCGCGACCAGCCGTACGAACGCAGGCTCATTCTTTTTACCCCTAAAAGGAACCGGAGAGAGGAAGGGGGCGTCCGTTTCTACGAGGATTCTTTCGAGAGGCACTTTTGAGACCACCGCTTGAAGGGCTTCCGCCTTTTTGAATGTGATAATTCCGGAAAAAGAGATATAAAAGCCGAGATCCATGGCCTTCAGTGCCACCTCTTCCGTTTCAGAAAAGCAATGAAAGATGCCCATGGCTGACCATGCTTCCTCTTTCAGGAGAATTTCAAGCGTTTCTTCCGGGGCGTTTCGGGAATGGATCACGAGGGGGAGTTCCGTTTCTTTGGCCAGCGAGATATGTTCGGCAAAAACCTTTCTCTGAATTTCCCTTGGTGAATGGTCATAATAATAATCAAGCCCCGTCTCTCCGATGCCCCGAATACGGGGATTGGTCCGGATCAGTTCTCTGAACCGGTCGTATACCTCGGGACCGGCCGTTTTCGCGTCGTGCGGATGAACACCGACTGTGGCGAAAATATCCGGATGATCCATCGCGAGCTTTGACGCCGTCTCGCTGGAGGAGAGATCGGTTCCGATGCTCACCATCGCAGCCACGCCAGCTTCTCTTGCCCTCTTGATGGCTTCGGTCCGCTCGATCTCGTTACCAAGCATTTCAATATGGCAATGTGTATCAATCAGCATGGATTTTTGCCCTTCTCTGTCATCTCTTGCTTTCCAGCCCCTGCACCCTTATTCCCCTATCCCCTTACACCCTTATCTTTTGAGTCTTGGATCAAGCAGGTTCCTCAACCCCTCTCCCAGGAGATTATAACCGAGAACGGTAATGAGAATCGCGACTCCCGGAAAAAAGGAGAGCCACCAGGCGATCTCGATGTTGTCTTTTCCAGCCATCAGGATATTCCCCCAGCTGGGAGTCGGCGGCTGAACGCCAAGTCCGAGAAAGCTCAGGGAAGATTCCAGAAGAATGGTTCCGGCAATTCCGAGCACGGCCGAGATGTAAACGGGAGAGAGGGTGTTCGGGAGAAGGTGAAGAAAGATGATCCTGGAATCGCCCGCTCCAAGCGCTCTTATTGCAACGATATAATCAAGCTCCCGGGCGCCGAGAAACTGGGCCCGGACCAAGCGTGCGACTCCCATCCAGCTTGTGATGCCGATAATGATCATGATATTGAGCAGACTTGGGCCGAGAAAGGCAATGCTCGCCAGGATCAGAAAAAACGTCGGAATGGACAGCATGATGTCGGTCAGGCGCATGGCGGCGTCGTCTAATTGTCCTCCGTAAAACCCCGCTGTGGCGCCGATGAGCGTTCCTATGGCAATTGAAATTCCAACCGCGACGAAACCAACGTTGATGGAAACCCGGGAAGCCCAGATGACTCTCGAATAAACATCCCTTCCAAGTTCATCGGTTCCCATCCAGTGGGCCGGACCGGGAGGGGAGAGGATCTGTTTAATATCAATCCGGCTCGGATCGTCCGTCGCGACCCAAGGGGCAAACAGGCCGACAAAGAAAATAATAAAGATGATGATCAGACCGGCGAGGGCCGGCTTGTTGGTGAAAAACGCGTGCCGGAAATCCAGGAGCGACGTATTCATGGTTCAGCGGGACCCCTCTGTGACTTTGATGCGAGGGTTGACCAAAGCCACTGCGATATCGGCGAGGAAGTTTCCCGCCATGGTCAGAATGGCTCCTATCACGGTGAGCCCCATGATAAGCGGGTAATCCCGCTGCATGACCGATTGATAAAAGAGCTGTCCGATACCCGGAATCGCGTAAATGTTCTCAAAAATAACGCTCCCTCCGATCAATCCGGGGACCGAAAGGCCCAGAATTGTCACCAGAGGGATGAGGGCGTTTCTAAACGCATGTTTGTAGAGCACCATTTTTTCAGACAGTCCCTTGGCGAAAGCAGTCCGGACATAATCCTGCCGGATCACTTCCAACATTTCTGACCGGAGATATCGGGAAAAGCCCGCAAGTCCGCCAAAAGCGGATACGAGGACCGGCATCAGGAGGTGCGCGGACCAGTCCCTGAGCCTCATCCAGAAGTCGAACCCTTCCGCGTTAAACGATTGATATCCCGAAATAGGGAGCCAACCCAGCTGAACCCCGAACAGGATCATGAGCAAAAGCGCGAGCCAAAAGGTCGGAATCGCGAATCCGATAAAGACGAGGAATGTCGTTGAAACGTCAAAAAAGGAATTTTGGCGGGCCGCTCCCAGAATTCCGAACGGGATGGAAACCAGGAAAATGATCAGAAGCGAGAGGGCGTTTATGACGACCGTAATCGGGAGACGCTCAAGTATTTTACTGCTGTTTGATTTTCCGTCGGTGTAAGAATACCCAAAATTAAAAGTCAGGAATTTCCCGACCCAGTTGAAATATTGAACCGGGAGTGGCTGGTCCAGTCCATAAAATTTCTTCAGATTTTCCCTTGCTTCAGGACTGATTCTCGGATTCATGGCGGCCTGGGTATCTACCGGATCTCCCGGGGCCAGGTGCATCAGCAGGAAGGTCAGGACAGTCACGCCCGCGAGGGTGACGCAGAACTGAAAAAGGCGGTTAACAAGAAAATGGGTCATTTTTCAAGGTTTTTCATGAAAAGAATTGAGGTTTGAGATTAACAGGGGCGTCCCTAAAAGTCAATCATACATAGCTCGAAGGGGACAGGGGTGTCAGGGTGTAGGGTGCAGGTGTATAAGGGTATAAGGGGGTAGGGGTATAAGAACAAATGACAAACTGAAGAAAAAATTATCACATCCCTCTGTACCTTACCTACACCCTGACACCCCTGTCCCCTATACCCTGACCCCTGCATCCTAATTGATTGACACCCCGAAACGGGCCGGCTTATAATTAATTTTCTTTGGGAGAAGCG
>DATNMI010000533.1:0-6158 GCA_035602375.1 Nitrospiria bacterium
CCCTTTACTAATTAACCACAAGAGTCGTGTTTGCCGAAATTGACCCTGCGGTGGCGGTAATAACTGTAGTTCCAGGCGCCACCGCCGTCATCAGCCCGGTGGTCGTGCTATTGAACAGCGCCTTACTGCTATCCAAAGAGCTCCAAGTAACGATTCCAGTCACATCCCGGTTTGTTCCATCAGAATAGTAACCGGTTGCGGTGAACTGCAGGTTTGTACCAGTTGTTGATGTGGATGGAATGGAAATAAAAGGGTTTTGAGGGGTTATCCTGATAAAGCTTAATATTGGGGTGAAAACCGTTACGCTTGTCCCTGTCGAGACCCCCTGGTAGGCGGCGTTAATGGTGGTGGTCCCCGGACCAACCGCGGAAACCATCCCGTAAGGGTTGACGAAGGCTACGGTCAGGTCGTCAGACGTCCAGGTAACCATTGAGGAAATATTGCCCGAACCCCCATTGTAATTCCCGGTCGCGGTCATTTGCTGATAATAACTGTTTGAAATGGTGGCGATCGGGGGTGTTGCCGCTGCGAGGGTCCAGCTGACCATCGTTGAGATGTCGGACCGGCTGCCGTCAGAGAAGAGGCCCGTAGCGATAAATTTCTGACTCAGGCCATTTAAAATTCTTGGGTTAGCAGGTAATACTGTGATGGTCTCAAGGGTTGCCGGACTGATGGCTAAGGTGATGTTTCCCGCCGAACTTCCCAAATTGCCATTGTAAGCGGCTGTGATTAGGGAACTGTTCCCGGCCGCTCCCGATGCCGTAGCCAGACCGGTGGAATTCACAAAGACCTGGAGGGGTGATCTTGAACTCCAGTAGACATAAGGGGTGATATCATAATTATGTCCATCTGAAAATGTCCCTGTTGCGGCCAACTGCTGGGTTAACCCTTTTGGAATAACCGGGATTAAAACATTTGCCGGATTGCCTGGAGCGGTCACTGAAATTGAATTGATCGCGGCATTAATGACCGTTAAATTGAGGGTCGATGTCAATGCCGTTCCCGGAGGATAGGTAGCGATAATGGCTGTCGTTCCGGAACCAACTGTGGTCGCCAGGCCGACCGGATTAATAGTCGCAACAAGGGTATTGTTTGTGGTCCAGTTCATCGTATAGGTGACATCGTAGCTGGTATTAAAGCCTGGGCCAGTCAATTGAAAGGCGGCGGTGGCGGCAAATTGCTGATTCAACCCGTTTGGAATAACCGGGGAAGAGATACTTGTCGGGTTGCCTGGAGCGGTTACCGCAATGCTGTTGGGTGTGGCACCGCTTACTGTTAATGTTACTGGGACTGATGGAACAGAGCCATAGGTTGCGATAATCGTTGTGATTCCAGCGGCCACGCCCGTCGCCAGTCCCGAAATGGGATTAATGGTTGCCTTTGTAGGATCGCTTGAAGTCCAGGAGACCATCGAGGTCACATCCTGTATCGTGTTATCCGGCGGCGGGTAGGTGGCCGTTGCGGTAAATTGCTGGTACAACCCTGTCGGTATGGTTGGCGTTAAACTGCCGGTTGGATTTCCGGGTGCGGTGACAGAGATTGTCAGACCTGTGGTCATTGTCATTCCAACGTTTAAAGTGGTTACCCCTGTAACCAGGCCGTAGCTCGCAGTTACCGTAGTCGTGCCAGGGTTGACCGCTGTGGCCATACCGTTTGGACCCAAGACCGGGTTTAGGGGGGAGAGGGTAATCGACTGAAGGTCCTGGGAACAGGTGATTAACGCCCAGGGAATGACGGAAATTAAAATAAGAGCGCAGATCATCCGCAATAAAGCAGAAAAATTTTTTTTCATGAAGAGGCCTTTATCAAGAGTTGCCCGGGAGTTTAGATGCGGTCGGAGGATTGGGAACGGACAATGTCCGGACATATCGAATCACTGCCCAGGCTTCTTCTTCGGTAATCATCGAGGGGACAAACGAAATCATCCGGGTGTTGGCGCTCCCGTTCTTGATCACCCAGAAGAGCTCTCCGTCGGTTCTGATCTCATGAAACCTGGGGTTGGTAAAGTTCCGGGGCCTTGGATTCAGTTCCAGACCGGCCGGGCCGTCACCCTTTCCGTTCTCGCCGTGGCAGACGTAACAGCTCCCTTTTCCGTGAAAAATCTCTTTTCCCTGGGTGATAACCTCTGGTGTTTTTGGAAGGGGGTTGGACACCATTTTTGCATCGGCGGGAGCCCTGGGGACCTCAATGTCCGCTTCGGCGTATTTCACCGCAGCCTCCTGGGGCCCAAGAATGATAAACAGATGAAGAAGCCCATAGAGAATGGCAAAAACAATCAAAAGTTGTACAATGGCCTTTTTCATTGATCCCTGGGGTCTGCCTTGACAAATCGCTTCCAGATATCAGGCCCTTCGGTCTGATAATTCTTGGTCGACATGAAATTGGTCTTGTGATATAGGTTTAGCTTGAATTTTCCGCCGCCATAACGGTTTGAAAGAAATTCCTGGATTTGTAATATTCCAGCCACTTCAGAGGCGGGATAGGTATCGAGATGATGGAACTGGACAATCATGCCCACTTTTTCCTGGGCGAGAATCTTGACGATCATCTCCGGAAAAAGAGAATTAAAAGCCGCCTTCATCTCTTCCAGCGAAGGTTCCCCTTTGATCGCGGCATGGGAAAAGCTTCGAATATGTTCCCTGTAAAGGTTCCAGACCAGGCCCTTGATCGGTTCGGCTTCCATTTCCTCTGATTATTCTCTTTTCAGGCCGTCGATACGGTCAATGGCCATATCCTTATGGCATTTCGGGCATTTCACGAACACAAGATTGTCGTAAAGGCCGATGCTGTAATGGTGGGTGAGGAGATCGTATTCGGTTTTACAATCGACGCAGGTGACAAAGGTTTTTTTGTATATCCTTAAAATGACCGATTGCAAGCCTGTCAGGAGCTCTTCTTTTTGATACAGTTCTTCCCGGAGGAGGGCGATCTGCCGGGTGGTCCCTTCCAGGAGCGCTTCGAGTTTGGCGATCCTGCCGCTCATTCCAGCGTTTTCAGCCTGATTTTCTGTTTTCTGTTGAATGGGAGATGGCGTCACGTTTCGATCCTTTTGGAAAAGCGTTTTTAAAAACAGAGAATTATATCTTTTTTAAGAAGTGAGGGCAATCCCTTTTTAATAAATCGAATTTGGCTTGACCTCATGAAATCGGGTATGATAACTTGAAACTTTCTATGATGATTTTAAACATCTGAAACGCCAGCCAGAAAGGTAGCGTCAATGGAAACTGAAATTTATAAAGTTAACGTAGGGCCCGAAGGATTTTTGCCACCGGCGGCGGCCTGTGAGGGAGTGACCCTTCCCGATCCCGGCGAAGGCCATGTGCACGGGAAAATCGTTCCTGAAGACAAAGCGCTTGAAGAGGCGGCCAGGGCTTTATTGTTAGCGAAAGTCCCTACCATTTTCCCCGGTCCGCTCATTCTCTGGGATTGGAACGAACATGTGGCTGAAAAGGCGCATGTTTTAAGACAGCTTTATGAAGAATTGAAGGTCTATAAGCCGACGGCTCTTTTAATTCCGATGCCCGATTACAGGCCTAAATATCCAAAAATCAACCCTGAAGTGGAAATCAATCCCAATCATCCCAATTTGACGATCTGGCACAACAAGATCGACGCCTGTATTTTCATCGGGGTTCATTGTCATCAGGCCAATCTTTCATTGAAAATTATCCGGGGCGGCACCAATTGCTTTACAATCGCGCTCTGCGCCCAGGCAGGGCATGAAGACGCCATGGTGTCAGTGAGAGACAATTCGGTTGACCAGATCAACAAGCTCCGGTCGATCATGAAAAAACTGGCTGAATCTGCGGAATTTAAAGGAAAACTGGGACGCTAAGAGAAAATAACCAGGACTGATTTTGAATAAATCCCCTCTCTTCCGGTTCGCGGAAGGAGGGGATTTTTATTTTTTATCGCTGTTTGCCGCTGGCGCGGGGGCCGGGGGTGCGGCAGGAGGCTCTTTTTTTTCTGATTTTTCCGAGCTTGCTTTTTCTTCTTTTGGTTTCTCTTTAGACGTCTCTTTATCGGGATTGCCGCTTTTCATTTTGTTCGAATAGTCGGTCACATACCATCCGGAGCCTTTAAACATGATCCCCGGGGAGGAGATCAGTTTTCGGAGGTTTCCTTTACATTCGGGACATTCGGTGACCGGTGGGTCGCTGAACTTTTGAATTAATTCAAACTGATGGCTGCATTTTTCGCATAGGTATTCGTAAATAGGCACTTCGTGAAAAACCCCCCTCTTTTACTTCAATTTTAACAACGATTTTTCAATCTGATCCAGCCCTTTTTGAATTTTATCCATACCGGTCGCGTAGGAGAGACGGATATAACGGTCGTCTCCAAACGGCGATCCGGCGACGGTCGCGACGTGGGCATCTTCGAGAAGATACTCTGAAAGGTCGATAGATGTCTTGATCTGGCCTGAATGGGAGGTCTTCCCAAGATGGGATGAGATGTTGGGAAACGCATAAAAGGCCCCCTGGGGAAGAAAGCACCTGACTCCGGGAATATTGTTCAGCCTTTTGACGATATATTTTCGCCTCTTGTCAAATTCCAGAACCATCTCTCTCGTGTAGGGATCTCCTTTTTCAAGTGCGGTAATTGCCGCTTTTTGAGAAAAGGATGTCGGATTGGAGGTGCTTTGGCTCTGGATATTTTCCATGGCTTTGATAATTTCAGCCGGACCGAGGGTATATCCAATCCGCCAACCGGTCATCGAATAGGCTTTTGAGACGCCGTTGACGATCAGCGTTAACGGCTTGAGCGCCGGGTCGATGGCTGGAAAACAGACATGCGTGAAGCCGTCATAAACAATTTGCTCATAAATCTCGTCATAGATCACCAGAATCTTGTGCTTCAGAACCACCTCAGCGATTTTTTCAAGCGCCTTCCGGGGGTATGCGGCCCCGGTTGGGTTGGAAGGGGAATTTAAAATCAGGGCCCGTGTCCTGGGGGTGATCATTCTTTCCAGATCTTCAGGATGGAGAAGAAATCCGTCTTCTTCACGGGTTGGAAGAAAGACCGGCGTCCCTTCATTGATCTGGATTTGGTCCGGATAGGAAACCCAGTAGGGAGCGGGAATAATGACTTCATCCCCCGGATCAATGATGGCCTGTGCAATATTATAAAGGGAATGCTTTGCGCCGCAGGAAATCAGGACTTCTTTAGTCTCATAGGAAACGTTTGATTTCTCATAAACCTTTTGCGCCACTGCTTTTTTGAGAGGTTCAATGCCGCCCGGCGCGGTATATTTGGTAAATCCGGACTCAATTGCCTGAATGCCTTCTCTTTTGATCACATCCGGCGTGTCGAAGTCAGGTTCGCCGACGCCAAAATCGATGACCGGGATGCCGCTCGCGGAAAGGACTTTAGCCTTAGCGGTCATTGCCAGCGTGGCGGAAGGTTTGATCCTGGAAACACGGGCGGCTATCCTCATAAGGACTTGTTCCTGAATTTCTTCTGAAGGAATTTCCAGACGATCGGAGGCACCAGGTCCCGGACATCTCCCCGGTAACTGGAAACGGCTTTAATAATCGTCGAGGTCAGATAGGAATACTCCTCGCTCGGCATGAGAAATACCGTTTCGATATCGGCGTCCAGTTTCCGGTTCATGAGAGCCATCTGCAATTCATATTCAAAATCTGAAACGGCCCGCAAGCCCCGTATGACGGCAATCGCCTTTTTCTCGTGTACATATTCCACAAGAAGGCCTTCAAAAACCTCCACCTCGACGCCCTGAAAGCCTGATAGAGACTCCCGTATCATTTCAAGTCTCTCCTGCACTTCAAAGAGGGGGTTTTTATGGGGGCTCGGAGCGATAGCGACGATCACTTCTTCAAAGAGCGCAAGACTCCTCTTGACCAGATCGACATGTCCGTTCGTAATCGGATCGAAAGTGCCAGGATAGACGGCCCTTCTCGTGAGGACGGCGCTCTTGTTTTTAATTTGGGAGGGTTTAGGCGGCATCGGAACGGGCATGGTAAAAAGTTAAAACAGTATCTCCATAGCAATATTCTCCATAGCGTTCCAGGGTCCCGTAACCGGGTGCAAGGATCGTTTTTTTAAAATGTTCCGCAATCACAATGCCCTGAGGTTTGATCATACCATTCCCCCCTAGGAGTGGCAATATCTTTTCAAGGAGGCCAGAGCCGTAAGGC
>DATNMI010000537.1:0-2973 GCA_035602375.1 Nitrospiria bacterium
ATCGTGATGATCTCCTCAACCGGTGAAATGAAGATTTTTCCGTCGCCATAATTTCCAGTAAAAGCGGTTTTAGAAATCGCCTGAACCGCCTTTTCACACTCATGATCGTGCACGACAATCATCAGCATTAACTTGGAAAGCTCTTCATAGATGATATTACCCACTTGTACGCCGCGTTGAACCCCTCGGCCGAGAACATCGACCTTGGTCATGCCATAAATCCCCTCAGTCTCCAGTTGCCGTAACACTTCCCCCTCTTTTTCAGGCCGGATGATGGCCTTGATCATTTTCATTGCAGGCATATCTCTCCTTTTATTCCATTTCTAATCTGTAACGCTTGTTCAACAGGGAGGATCAAAATCTTTCCATCCCCGATCTTTCCCGTCTGATTCGATTTGGTAATGCACTGGACCACAAGAGCGACATCCCGGTCGGCAACGATCAGAGAGAGATAAACTTTTGGAACGAATTCGATACCGCTAATCTCCTTGGGGTTTCTCCAGAAGAAGAAACTTCTTTTGGCGTATCGGAGGCCTCTCTGGCGGCTTCTTCCCAGAACCCTGAAACTGGTATAGGCGGAGAAACCATCTTTATGAAGATTCTGTTTTGTGACATAGACCTGGGAGGGCCGGATCAGCGCAATGATTTCTTTCATGCCCTATTGAGATTGCAAGCGGTGTACCAGAAAAAATAAATTAAGAAGTGATTGATTTACTGGAGGAATTTCAAAATGTAGAAAAATGAATTCGTCACGCCCGACAAATTCGTAGGGATGTTGTCGTAGAACCAACATTTTTGTTTGCTGAATTCCATACATGATGCTGTCAAAGAAGCTGATGGCTGATAAAAAACTGGTAAGAAAGAAAACGGAGAGATAATCCGTTTCGAGGAAGTTTAATCCCCCTATCAGGAAGAAAAACGGATATTAAATTCTCTCCGGAAGGCATGGATAGAGCCCCATAAACGGGTGATCTTGTTCGATAAGGAACTCCCGCCAGATGTTCTTTGCAATTGGGTTGTCGAAGGATGCCGTCCCACCTTTTTAACAAAGACCTCATATTGATGAATGCAATTCATTCGGCGCTCTTCCAGTCGAATGGCTTTTAATTCCCGGCAGGTCAGGTTATTTTGACGCAGTATTTCAGACAACTGTTTTATTGAAATATTATTGAAATGAGCGACATCCCGTAATCGAAGGCTTTTCTTATAATCCTCGATGATCTTTTCTTTAGAGATATCCGGCAGGCCTTTCACATTCAATTTTTTGTACTTAAACAACCCTAATTTTGTTCCTTTATTGAGAAGCTGGCGAACCCGTTCCCGGGTAAGCCCCATTAAACTTCCGACTTTTTCTAATGTGCGCTCTTGTTGATAGAGACGGTAGACGGAAAGAAGCTTCTGTCCACTCTCTGATTTAAAAACAAAATCATTCAGGTCGGCGCCACAGGATATTTCGGCTTGAATCTTCTGCACTTTATCGATGAAATATATGGAAACAGGCCTGTTTTCCAGCATCTTGCGCAAAGGCGTCGGCCGGATACCAAAACAGAACGCGATTTGCATTAAATGTTGCTCCTCGCAAATTATTTCTTTCAAACGTTGACAGGTTCGGCCCTCCGGAATGATTGAGGGGAGGGATAAATCATCTTCCTTCCAGGACAAACCGCTCGTTTTTATTAAAGGACTTATCCTTGGCTGTTTTTCAACTCTAATTTCCAATGGTTTCCTCCAGCAGAAGGCGGGTTTTACTTTTTTACCGGTTTTTTTCCAGACAGGTGAGGACACGGGCGCTTAAACCCAGAACGACTTTCCTGTATAAACCGGCCGGATTAAATCGAGCATGGAGAGAATCCCGGAGATTCTGGACCCTGAAGTGACGACCAGATGCCGGACATGATGAAGGTTCATCATGTCGCTCGCCTCATCGTCCGATCGTTCATCGTTAATGACTATTGGATCCGACATAACCTCGGCCACTCTCGTGACATAGTAATTCAGGTCCCGGGCCAGGACATTCCGGATAATATCGGCCTCCTCCAGAATGCCTGTGACCTCCCCGCCCTGGCAGACCAGCAGGCTTCCGAGTTTCTTCTGGGTCATGAGATTAATGGCTTCACGAACCGTTTTCCCGGCTTCAATCTTCACGGGATTCTTTGTCATGATCTCTTTGACCTTCACCATTGGCTCCTCCCTTTCTCCTCGTTGAAACGCGGTTTTTTATCTTCTGGCTGGAAGGGCCGACAGAAACTGATTTTTATCTTCCTGATTGAGGAAGGTTAGAAAAACACGTCCGCTCTGAATCTCCAGTTCACCCTTCCCCTCCCTGATCACGCCAAAAACCTTTTCCCTCCCTTTTTCCAGTAGCCAGGTGACGTTGATCCGATAATCACTCTCATATTCCGTTTTCCTCTCATAAAGCGCTCCGCTCGATTTGGCCATTTCAGTCCTCCTCCGGTTTTTGCCTTTATATACTAAGCAAGGAGCATGCCAGAGGAATGGAAACGAGATTCTCGAATAAAATAGGGCTCTCCAGCAGGTTAACGCTGGAATGGCGAAAACTGCCTTTCAATTTTGTAGACATGCTCCACATTTTTGAAGGACTTTATTGGTGAGAAATTAGATGTTGAATGAACGTATCGCTTTGACTGGGCAGATAAAAAGGAGGGAAGGTTGGAGACAAACGGAAACGCATATCAGCGCTCCTTTGAATGTCTTCTGGAAACGCTTTCAAAACAGGAGGGAGGATCCTACATAGGGAATCGTCACCATCAACTAATCACTTTGCGGCTTTTTTTCTTTGCTGTAAATCTACTAACCCCCTACACCCTTGCCCCCTTCCCACCCCTGTACCCTGCCACCTGCCTCCTATCCCCTCACTTCATTATCCTTTTTGATCCGGCTAACCGAGCCTTTCCAGTCACGATGAGCGGCGGGCCTCCCGGAAAGGGATCAAGAACCTGCTTGATCCGCTCC
>DATNMI010000544.1:0-10129 GCA_035602375.1 Nitrospiria bacterium
CGTGAACGTCCTTTTCCGGTCTGTGGCGGGCTCCGTGGGAGCAAACGCCGTCGGTGTGATTATGACAGGTATGGGCGATGACGGCGCGGAAGGCCTTCTTGAAATGAAGAAGGCGGGCGCGGTGACCATTGCCCAGGACGAAGCCTCCTGCGTAGTATTTGGCATGCCCCGCGAAGCCATTCTGCTTGGAGCAGTTGAAGAGATCATTTCGCTGCCCAGAATTTCAGACGCCATTCTCAATAAAGTTCACAAGCTGTAAGCCGCACCTGATCCTATTTGTCAGGCAAAGTCCTCTGCCATTGAACCATGACGGGCCCTCCTGATACGCTTCCCGCCCTGTAACCCTCCAGATCAAGCGTGACATACTGAAAGCCGATTTCCTTGAAGCTCTTTACGACGGCGTCTCTCAAGCCGGCATCTTCAAACCGCGAGAGGTCCGAAATTAATATTTCAATTCTGGCAATTCCGTCATGATGGCGGACCCGAACCTGTCCAAATCCGGCATTCCTGAGTACCTGTTCCCCCGCTTCAACCTGTTTGAGTTTGGAATGGGTGATCAAGCTCCCGGAGGGAATGCGGGAAGAGAGGCAGGCCATCGCCGGTTTATTCCAGACTGAAAGGCCGAGTTCCCGGGCGAGGAGGCGGATATCCGATTTTGCGAATCCGGCTTCGAGCAGGGGAGCGGCGACCTGGAACTCCCCGGCGGCCTTCATTCCCGGCCGGGTCTCTTTCAGGTCATCCAGGTTTGCGCCATAGGCCATCGAAAAAAAACCTTTTTCTTTTGCCAGAAAGTTCATTCTTGAAAAGAGCTCTCTTTTACAGAGATAACAGCGGTCGGATCCGTTGTCCGAGTAACCGGGAATTTCCAGTTCGTCATATTCGATCATATAATGACGGACGCCGAGGTTTTGTGTGAATTTTCGGGCTTCGAGTAGTTCGCGCTCCGGAAGGGAAGGAGAAATTGCCGTGCAGGCGGCGACCTTGTTTCCGAGCAGGTCGAAGGCGACCTTTAAAAGAAGCGCACTGTCGATCCCCCCTGAAAACGCGATCAGGAGGGATTCTCTCGACCGGATGCTCTTTTGGAGTGAAAGAAACTTTTGTTCAGACATTAGATCAGGGCCCTGTAATTTGAATCCGGGCTTCGGACTGTTTTCCAACCGCTACCAGGATAAACCGGTCAGGATCCAGATGTTTTTTCGCCACCCTGAGAATGTCCTGAGGGGTCACTTTCCGGATCCATTCGGTGTATTTATCGATATAATCGAGTCCCAGGCCGTAAAATTCCTGATTAATGAGAAAATTGGCCAGTTTTGCGTGCGTGTCCATCTTGAGAGGAAAACTGCCAGTCAGATAATCTTTGGCTTCCTGGAGTTCCTCCGGCGCGACCGGTTCAGTCCTGATTTTTCGGATTTCCTGCAAGACCTCCTTGATGGCTTCATTGGCGGAACCATTCTTTGTTTGAAGCGATACGGAGAAGCTTCCCGCCTCGCGGCGGGCGTCAAAGTGGCTGAATAACCCATAAACCAGGCCCTTGTTTTCCCGGATATTAATCATCATCCTGGAGGAAAATCCTCCGCCGCCCAGAATATAATTCATGACCTGAAGCGTATAATAATCCGGATCATTTCGGGAAATTCCCGGATGCCCCAGCATGATAGAGGTTTGCGCAAGATCCTTGTCCACAAAAACAGTTTCAATTTTCGACAGTTTAGGCGGTTTGGGATGTTCCGGAAGAGTTTTGGCAGAATTGTGCCAGTTCCCGAAAGCCTTTTCGGCCAGCCGCCTTGCTTCGGACTCGGTGACATCGCCCACAATGGCCAGAATAGATCCCCGGGGAGCGTAAAAGGAGCCGTAAAAACGCTCTACATCTTCGCGGGCCATAGTTTTCAGGCTTTTTTCCTCCCCTTCAGGGGCATGTCCGTATGGGTGATTTCTGAAAACCGCTCTGTCAAACGCCTTCGATGCGGTCTGGTCAGGATCGTCCAGTTCATCTTTCAGATGATTGATTAATTCTGTTTTCTTTCTCTCGAGCTCTTCCTCCGGAAAACGGGGATGAAGAATAATGTCAGAAAAAATAGCCAGCCCCCGGTCCAGGTCTTTCTTAAGTATTTTTATTGAAAAGGTTGAAGAGTCAAACCCGGGAGACGCTCCGAAATCGGAACCGATTGCGTCGAGTTCATCTGCGATCTGGAGGGCGTTTTTGCTGGAAGTTCCTTCTTCCAGAAGGGTGGCGGCGAGGGAAGAGACTCCTTCTTTTCCGGGAGGATCAAGCGCCGATCCCGCCCTGACCAGCAACTCGATCTGTACCATCGGCAGAGAATGGGTTTCAAGCAGCAGAACATGGATTCCATTGCCTGTGGCGAATTGTTTCGCGGAAACCGCCGCGGAAGATTGGCCGGTAAAGAAAACAAGGGAGAAAAAAATAACAGTCGTTATGCGGATCAAATTCGGGCTCCTGGGTGAAAATGTCTGGAGAGAGAAGATCTCATTTTGCGGACGCCGGCGGCTTTAAAACCCCTTCCGTCAGGCGTTCCTTCAAGAAATATTTCTTGGCAGTCCTCTGAACATCTTCAGGGGAGACTTTTTGGATGCCGTCAAGATACGAATCAAAGTAATGAGCACCGGCCCCTACCGATTCCGCCATTCCCAGCTGCATGGCCACAAAAAAGTTAGAATCCCTGTTTAAAACAAATTGCGTTTCGATCTGGTTTTTTGCTTTTTTCAATTCGTCGGCCGAAACCGGTTCATCCTTTAACCGGTTGATTTCCTGCCAGACAGCTTCTTCCAGCACTTCTATCGATTTTCCTTCCTGGGGTTTGGCGTAAATTGAAAAAAGTGAGGGGTCGGCTGTCAAATCGCTGTAGTCGGCTCCGGTTTCCAGCGCGATTTTTTTATCATAGACCAGGGTCCTGTAAAGCCGCGAACTTTTCCCGCTGGATAGAATCGTGGAAAGGAGGGTCAGAGAATAATGGTCGGGGTTTTTGAAATTCGGAGTTCTGAACCCCATCATGAACGCCGGCATTTGGGCCTCTTTGTTGACCACGAACCGGCGTTCCCCGTTCTGTTCCGGTTCGACGATCTCGACTGCCGCCGGGGTCTCTCCCAGAGGGATATGTTCGAAGCTTCCCTTTATTTTCGAAAGAAGGCTTTTCGGATCAATATCGCCTACAATGACCAGAGTGGCGTTGTTGGGGAGATAAAATTTCTTATAATGATTCAGAACGTTTTCCCGCGTCAGATGGTCAATGTCGGTCATCCAGCCGATGACCGGGGCGTGATAAGGATGTGCGATAAAGGCTTCGGCGTTGAGGAGTTCCGAAAGATAGTCAAGGGGATTGTCGTCCGTCCGCATTCTCCGTTCCTCCTTGACGACGTCCCGTTCGAGCCGGAACTCCTCCGGATCTAAAGTCAGGTTTTCCATCCTGTCCGATTCCAGGAGGAGGGAGAGATCAAGCCGGTCTTTTGAAAAATTTTCAAAATAGGCGGTGTAATCCTGACCGGTAAACGCATTGGAGTTTCCCCCGTTTTTCGCGATGAGCCGCGAAAATTCCCCTTTTCCATGTTTCGGCGTGCCCTTGAACATCATGTGTTCCATCATGTGCGATAACCCTGTCTTTCCGCTGACTTCATTACGCGATCCCACCCGGTACCAGACCTGGAATGTGGCCACCGGCGCCTTATGTTCTTCCACCAGGATGACTTTCAGGCCGTTCTTTAGAACATCCTCTTCTATCGGAAACTGCAGGGGCGATCCGGCCTTTGAGACTGCGGCGGCGCCGGCAATGAGAATCAGGGCGGAGACGATAATCGAAAAGTAGCGCATGACCTTCCTTAAATTAAGAGTGTGTTTTAAGCGGAACGTTCATTCTTGATATGTAACAGCTGACCGCAGGCGGCCAGGACGTCATTTCCCCGTGTTTTCCTGATAAAAGCGGTCATGCGCGCATCCAGGAGGATTTTCTGAAACTCAAGGATGACCTTTTCCTGCGGCCTCCTGAATTCAGAGCCCTCGAATTCGTTAAAGGGAATGAGGTTGATCTTGCACGGAATTCCCTTCAGGAGCTTGATAATGCGCCGGGCATCGCCGGGTGAATCATTTATTCTTTCCAGGAGGACATATTCAAAGAAAATTTTTCTCCTTGGAGAAAGCGGATAGGCCCGGCAGGCCTCAAGAAGCGTTTCGAGCGGATAGGTTTTGTTAATCGGCATGATCCGGTCTCTGATTTCATTGGTGGCGGCGTTTAGAGAGACAGCCAGGTTTACTTTCACAGGAAGCTGGCCCAGTTTCAATATTCCCGGGACCATTCCCGCGGTCGAAACCGTAATGCGCCGGGGGGAAAAGGAGCAGGCGGAAGGGTCTGTCAGGCGGCCAATTGCTTCCTCAACCTCCTGAAAATTGGCGAGCGGCTCACCCATTCCCATCATCACGATATTGGTAATGGGATAATGGCGGGATACGGAGATAAACTGGTCGACGATTTCAAAAGCCCGGAGATTTCTCCGGAGCCCTCCGGTGGCCGTGAGGCAGAACCGGCAGGCGAGTCCGCAACCTGCCTGCGTGGAGACGCAGAGGGTTTTCCGGTCTCCATCCGGAATCAGAACCGATTCGATCTGTTCTCCGTCTTCCAGTTTGAAGAGAAATTTTACGGTTCCATCTTCAGATCGGGATTCCCTGACCGTTTCCAGGTCGCCGATGTAACTGTTCTCCTCGAGATAAACCCGTTCCTTTTTGGCAAAATCGGTCAACTGATCCAGCCGGTTCGCTTTTTTATTGTACATCCAGTGAATCAATTGCTTCGACCGGTATGCGGGGAAGTCCTGCCGGACAAACCAGGCTTTCAATTCGCTGAACGAGGGAACCTTTAAATTGATCTTTTCATGCGTCTTCATCGGTATTTCAAGATAACACATTGATTTTCGGGGTTCAATCCTTCCGGATATGTTATAATTTAACCGATGAAGGTCTATAAAAACGAAACTCATACAATTATCGGTCTCTTCTCAATCCTCTTTCTTTTCTCTTCCTGTCATCAGGCAGGTCTGAGCAAGAGCGTTCAGCCGACTCTTCAGCCTGAAAAAAATGCAGAAGCCGTTCAAGACCCCTTGAAACACCCGTTTCTATCCGAGGCCTGTTCGAATCCAGAAGATTGTTACCGTCTCGGGATGGAGTCAGATGCGGGAGGAAATCACGAGTCCGCGAAAGCTTATTTTGAAACTCTTCTTAATCGCTATCCCGATTCTTCCACCGCTTACGAGGCGGGGTACCTCCTGGCGAAATGGGAGGTGGAAACAAAATCGTACAAGGGAGCCTGGTTTCTCGATAAAATCAAAGCCGGTTACCGGGACATGGGAGACTACGTCAGCAAACTTTATGCCGATGACGTGTTTAACCGGGGAGAATTCCAGAATGCGGCGGACCTGTATGGCCAGATTCTGATCAATTACCCGCAAACAGTTCTACGGCCGCTGATATTGCTTCAACGGGGAGAGTCCTTTCTTCAGTTGAATGAACGGCGAAAAGCGCTGGAATCTTTTGAAACCTATGGGCGGGAAAATCCGCGTGAAGACAAGACCCCGGAAGTCCTGTATAAGACGGGTGACCTCTATTTCCGGGATGAGGAGTGGGACACGGCGGCGAAAATATTCCGGGAGATCGAGTGGCGGTATCCCGATACGCCTCCTGCGGTTGAAGCGGAGAAAAAGCTGGCGCAGATCCGGCAGCTGACGGGAGACCGGGAAAAATTCACGCTGTCGAGGCAGGAGCGATTTTCTAAAGGCAAGGCACTGTTTGAGACCGGAAAATTTGAAAAGGCGATTGAAACGTGGACGCATCTGGAAAAACAATCGGGTAAACCGGAGCCGTTTCAAATAGAAATGGAGCTCAGGCTGGGGCAGGCTTATTTAAACCTCAGAAGGTACGACGAGGCGTCGGATAAATTCCATCTCGTGCTGAAAACCGCCCCCGGTTCCGACTTTTCCGCCGAAGCCCTGACCGGACTGGTCAGAAGGGCCATTCGGGAGGAGAATGAGCCGGAAATATTGAAATATCAGAGAAAAGCAGGGCAGCTTTTTTCAAAGAAGGAGGTCTATTACCGTCTCCTCTACCTGATCGGCAACTATTATGAAGACCACCAGCAGATTGAAAAGGCCCACTCCTTTTACCAGGGAATTCTGCGGGAACTTCCCCAGGGGAGCGTGGCGCCCGATGCATTGTGGAAAGAAGGCTGGATCTCCTATTTCAGGGAAAAAGATTACCCCTCCGCCGTAAAGGTTTTTGATACGCTGATTCATGAATACCCGGCGAGCGCGCTTCATGCCCAGGCCCTTTACTGGAAGGGAAGAAGCCTGGAGCGCCTCGATGAAAAAAATGAAGCGCAGGCGGTTTTCGTGAAACTTTGCGACGTGTTTTCGCATTCCTATTATTGCCATATCGCCCGCAAACACCTTTCCGAGGGCCTGCCGGCACAAAAGGTTTCTCTTTTTGCATTGTTGGAGGGAGGCGCCTCTCCGGATCAAGGGGCCTCCCAGTCCTTGCCGGAAGCTTTGCCGGGCGCCGACGCTCCTCTGTTTTTGAAAGATGAACACTACTTCAAGGCGAAAGAACTGTTAAAAATGAATTTGGTTTCCGAAGCGGCCGGGGAATTTAATTTCCTGGCAGACCATTACCGCGACAGGGTTTCTCTCCTTCAGATTGACCGGGAACTGATTCAGACCGGTGATTTTTACCATGCGTTGAAAAATCTCAATGCCCAGTTTCCCGACATTCTTCAACGCGGGAAATCCTATGATCTTCCTGGCTTATGGGTATTGGCCTACCCCAAAGAGGTGATTGACCAGATCGCCAGGTTTTCAAAAGATCTTCAGGTAGAGCCCCAGTTTGTGGCGGGAATCATGCGGGAAGAGAGCGTGTTTGATCAGAAGGCCACATCCCGGAGCGGGGCCATTGGGTTGATGCAGCTGATGCCGTTTACCGGGGAACAGATGGCGCAAAAACTGGGGGTCCCCTTTTCCGGCAGGGATCAGCTTTATAATCAGGAGATGAACATCCGGTTCGGGGCTTATTACCTCGATATTCTCCGTCAACGGTTTCAGGGCAATCTTTTTTATACGGCGGCCGGCTATAATGCGGGTCCCGAAGCCGTAACCAAATGGATTGCCAACGGAAATTATTCTGAAGTGGAGGAATTCGTTGAAAATATCCCCTATCAGGAAACACGATATTATGTGAAACGGGTGATCAAAAGCTATGAAGAATTTAAGACTTCTTCCGCTCATTGAGCTCTGCTGAAACCTTGACTTCCCCATTTCAAAAAGGTAAAGTAATTTCAAATTTAACACTCGCAAACTCTTTCCGGACGACGGTGCCCTGGTTGAATGGATAACAGGAGATTCTCCCGCCAAACCATTCTGGTTTTAACAAAGGATGTCCGGCTTTTTCTGCCGGTTAAAGCGGAAATTGAAAAAGAAGAATTGTCCGTCAGGTTTGCGGGTTCCGTTCATGAGGCGGCCGTAGTAGCCCTCTTAACCGATCCGGTTCTTGTCGCCATCGAGTTATCTCCGGGTGATTTTTCAGGTTTGGATCTTCTTCCTGCCCTTGAAGGTTTAAGGGCTTCCGGCACACCTTTCCGATATTTCTTTTTTTCTTTCCGGGAATCGCATCATGGTTTTCTTCATCTGTATGACCAGATCCATTTTCTTGATGAAAAAGGGGTCCAGCCGGTAGTGGACAAGATAAGGACGATTCTTTCGATTCCTCCCTCTTCATGGCAAAGATGGCAGGAAATATCGTTTTCCCGTTCAGAGTCGTATCCCGCCAACGAAGTTGCCGTCAATGAAAGTCAAGAACGAAACCTGAACCAAGATGACGCCGAAATCCAAATGGTTCAGTCAGGAATAAACAACCGCCCGCCGGATTTGAAGCAAAGGGCTGGAGGGGACAGTTCCTTGCTTGAGAAATTAGACAGGCTGGGGGTCATCAGAAAAAAATGACCGGAGAAAAACAAGCGGCGTCTTCTCAAAGAATAAAAGTGGCGTTGGTGGGAGGTAACGAAGAAGGCCTTTTAACCCTGGCCTCACTGGTCAGAGATCCCGACATCGAAGTTTTGATGTTGATCGATCGCGACGAGAAGGCGCTTGCTTTCAGGCTCCATGAATACGGTTTTACTTTTGACAAGATATTCACATTTACCGTTGGTTCTGAAATCTCGGACCTGAAGCGGTCTCCAGAAATCGACCTGATTATCGACGCCACCGGTGATCCCAAAATCCATCAGGAACTCTATCTTCTCAATCATCCCGCCGCCCGGATTATGACCAGCCGGGGCGCGAGAATCCTCTGTGAAATCAAGTCTACTGACGATAAAATGGTTCGTTCCGGACTTAAAATAGAAGATCGTGAAAAAAAAGCCACCCGTCCGGACATCCTTATTCAGAAAGGGGGTATGGCTCTCCTGGAAATGATGGGTTCCGTTCCTCATGAGGAGATCAGCCGTTTTAGCGTGGAGGCGCTCCTGCATGGCCTGGAGGCCGACTGGGCGGCTCTTTCCCTGACCGGGAAGATAGGGGAGGGTCTTTCGACTGTTGCGGCGGTCTCCTATCCGGCGGGCAGCGGGAACGGGGAGGGGACCACGGGAAAGGAAGGCTTGAGCCTCCTGGCATCCAACTGGACTCAGAAGGAGAGTGGAGTGCTCCTGATTCCCCCATCTCCGGCCGATCCCTGGGCGGCCTCTTTTCTGGAAACCGCTGGACTGGCGCAATATATCGCCGTCCCTTTGCTTGATCAATCAGGCCTCGTGGGTCTCCTGGAAATCGGCAAGAAAACCGGACGGGCCGCATGGGGCCGCGCGGAGGCGGCGGTGGCTGAAACCTGGGTCTCGCAGGAAGCGTTTAAAAAGCATGTTTTTCTCAGCCGCGAGCAGAAAGACGCCTTTGAGCCGCTATTGAAAAAACTCAAAACATTGATGGAATCGACCCGGCCCCTGGAAGAACAGCTGGATAACGGGGTTGCCGAAGTAGCCACATTCTTGAGTGCTTCCTCTTCCCTTTTATTCGTCAGGGAGCCGGAAACAGGGGACCTGGTTTTGAAAGCACAGGTCGGATACCCTGTCAAACTAAAGGGCCTCTACCGTTTGAAGCAGGAAGAAGGGCTTGTCGGAGAGGCTTTTCGGGTCGGGAGGCCGGTGGTGCTTAAAGAAATTTCCCCTCCCCGAAAAAAAACGCCGCTCGGAATGATTTTCTTCCCCCTTGCGGTGCACACGACCCCCGTGGGATTGCTGGTTCTGGAATTCAAACGTTTTCAAAGCCGGCACCTCGACTGGAAAGAAAACCTGAAGGAAGTCGCCGATGTTTTTGCTCTTTCCATTTTTAATGATGTGGAAAGGAAATACATGTCCCAAAAGGTCATGAAACTGGCCGTTGTCAACGAAGAGGGGCTGGAACTGATCTCCTTTACCAGCCGGGACAAGGTTTTAATGACCGCGGCGGTATCCTCCGCGATGATTCTGGAGGCCGAAGGGGTCATTCTCCGCGTTAAGGAGAAGGAAAATTCCCGGCTTCTGGTGGGGTATACCTATGGTCTGCAAAATACCGAGATGGATAAGTTTCTTATTCAGCTCGACGGCATTCTCTCCGAAAACGTCAAAGAGACGCGCCAGCCGGCCGTTTATGCCGATTTGAAAAAACACCCGGTCCTGAAGGGGAAAATTCCGTCTAAATTCCCTTACCGTTCTGTTCTTTCCATTCCCCTCCTTTATGAGGAGACGGTGATCGGCACATTATCGGCCTATAACAAGGTACTACCGCAGACATTTTCAACCACGGCCTTCAATGATATTGACCTGGAAGTCATTGAAAAGTATGGCCAGTTTGTCAGCCGTGCCCTGGTCAAGGCGAGGGAACACCACCAAAGGGAGCAATTAATCACGATTGATGAGCTCACCGGCCTGAAGAACGAGCGTTATCTGAACATGAGGTTGCCGGAGGAGCTAAAGCGGGCTGAGCGGTTTAAAAGAAAGGTGTCTCTCCTGTTTCTTGATCTCGATCTGAATTACAGGGAATATGAAAAACTGCCCCAATTGATTTTTGACGACCTCATTGTTAAAATTGGGCACGTGATCCGGGAAACATTGCG
>DATNMI010000193.1:0-1677 GCA_035602375.1 Nitrospiria bacterium
CGGCCCTTGCTGTATTCGCATCAGGCTTTGCCTGTGCGAGTACGGGGTTCGGGGGCATTGAGTCTGTTTTACGAAGGCCCCCGAATTCAGTGACAGCTTTTTGACCGACCGTAAAATCTTAACTTGATTTGGGTGTCATTATCAGGGCAAGGCAAAAATGCCGATTTGCGTTTTTTCGGATTCAAGGCTATATTTTAAATCAGATGGCACTGAATAAACAAGAGGGAGGTATGATTTAATTCTTGAAAGAGGCCGGCTCTTCCTTTAGAATGAACAAGGTTTTATGCTAAAGGAATTTCAGGAGCGTCATTGGAACAAGCCGCCGTCGCGGAAAAAGTTTTGCCGAAAGCCGTCATTCTCCACCGGTTTATTGCCAAACTGATTGATTTTTTGATTGTCCTCCTTTTATCCAGGCTGGTTTCCCCGGTTGGCTTCTTCATGGGGATAACCTACCTCTTGGCGGGAGACGGCTTTTTTCATGGTAAGAGCGTCGGGAAACTTCTGGTGGGTCTACAGACCTATGTTCCTCAAAAAAAAAAGAATGGTTCTTTCAGGGAGTCTATTCTAAGGAATTTTCCTCTTCTACTGGGATACCTTGCCCTGGCGTGGATTCCGGTGATCGGCTGGTTGCTATTCGCGGGCGTAGTGGGTATCGAGATGTTATTGATGATCGGAAATGAAAAAGGGATGAGAATCGGGGATGAGCTGGCTTTAACGCAGGTGGTTGACTGCGAAGGTCTGGAAGTAAAGAATTTATAACGGGTTGACCAGGGAGGAACGGTGGGGCTGACGAGCAGTTTTTTAGGTTTATTTTCCACGGATCTTGCGATTGATCTTGGAACGGCAAACACACTCGTGTATTTGAAGGGAAAAGGGATCGTGATTAACGAACCCTCCGTGGTCGCGATTGAAAAAAAGAGCGGCAAAGTCCTTGCCGTAGGCTCCGAGGCGAAGCGGATGCTGGGGAGGACCCCCGGGAATATCGTTGCCATCAGGCCGATGAAAGACGGTGTTATCGCCGATTTTGAAATCGCGGAGAAGATGTTGAAATATTTTATTGAGAAGGCCCACAACCGGAGCACGTTCCTCCGCCCCCGGATTATTATCAGCGTGCCTTCAAAGATTACGCAGGTGGAACAGCGGGCGGTGAAAGATTCGGCTGAACTGGCCGGAGCCCGTGAAGTTTATCTGATCGAAGAGCCGATCGCGGCCGCTATTGGCGCGGGGCTCCCGATCGAAGAGCCTTCAGGAAACATGGTGGTAGACATTGGCGGAGGAACAACCGACGTCGCGGTGATTTCCCTCGCCGGAATTGTCTACAGCGAGTCCGTCAAAGTCGCGGGAGACAAGATGGACGACGCGATCATAAGTTACATTAAAAGGAAGTACAATTTGTTGATCGGGGAGCATATGGCGGAACTGATCAAATTTGAAATTGGTTCGGCCTATCCTCCTGAGGAACGTAAAAGTTTTGCCATTAAAGGAAGGGATTTAATTTCAGGAATACCAAAGACGATAGTGATTGATGATGCAGAGGTCAGGGAAGCGCTTGCAGAGCCGATCAGCGCGATTGTCAACGCGATCAAAGTGGCGTTGGAGAACACCCCGCCCGAGTTGTCGGGAGATATCATTGACAGGGGAATCGTTCTGACTGGCGGAGGCTCTCTCTTAAGAGGT
>DATNMI010000550.1:0-3030 GCA_035602375.1 Nitrospiria bacterium
CGTGAGCGACAGGGATTTTGTCATCGAGTTTCATTCTTTTGCTTCCATCCTGATGATGCACCTTTCCCGTTTAAGCGAAGAGTTGATCCTCTGGAGTTCCACCGAATTCGGGTTTGTGGATATTCCCGATCAGTTTTGCACAGGCAGCAGTATGATGCCTCAGAAAAAAAACCCCGACATTCCGGAACTGGTTCGCGGCAAGACCGGAAGAGTCTATGGAAACCTGATCTCGGCGCTGACCATGATGAAGGCCCTCCCGCTGGCCTACAACCGGGATCTTCAGGAGGACAAGGAGCCGCTTTTCCATTCGATGGATACGATCAAGGATACACTTGCCATATACACGGAACTCCTCTCCAGCCTGAAAGTAAACCGCCCCCGAATGCTGCAGGGAACAAGGGAAGGGTACCTTCTGTCGACCGATATCGCGGATTATCTGGTGGAAAAAAGGGTAACTTTCAGAAAGGCCCATGAGGTGGTCGGCAAGATCGTCCGTTACTGTATGCAAAAGGATAAAGTTCTTGAAGATCTTTCATTGAAAGAGTACCATCTGTTTTCAAAACTCTTTGAGAAAGATATTCTTAACCTGAACCTGACCTCTTCAATCAACAGGAGGGGGCTGATCGGAGGCACGGCAACATCCCAGGTCAAAAAGAGGATTGAAAAAATCAAAAGCCGAAACAACCGTTCCTGAACCTTTTTGCGGGTCCGAGTTTGAAATAATGGGGTCCCTCCTTCCAGGTCGTTTTCAAGTTAATAACAGGCCCATCCAGTCGATTTTTATTTTTTTAATGCTTGTTCTTTTTTCTATTGCCGGTTGCGGTAAAAAAGGCGATCCCCTTCCGCCCGAGAGCCGCCTCGATCGCTCTCCCGCAGGGGCCGATCTGGAGAGGGGCGGCGGACATGTCTGATTTTAACGATGCCGGGTCGGGACTCTTCTGCGAGGAGGTCTCCATTGCCCGGATCGCCGGAACGCTTGGAACCCCGTTTTATCTTTATAGCCATCGGACGCTGGTTCGAAACTTCAGGGCCTATGAAAACGCATTTAAGGAATTTCCCTGCCTGATCTGCTATGCGGCGAAAGCCAGCTCCAATCTCTCCATTCTCAGGATTTTTACCGGTCTCGGCGGCGGGCTCGACATTGTATCGGGCGGGGAGCTCTTCAGGGCGCTTAAAGCAGGCGTACCGTCCTCGAAAATCACGTTTGCGGGAGCCGGCAAGACCCGCGTGGAAATCGCCTCTGCGCTTCGCGCCGGGATACTGATGTTTAATGTCGAGTCGGAACAAGAACTTCTATTGATAGACGAAGTGGCCGGTTTGGAGCGGAACGTTGCCCCGGTCTCTCTGAGAGTCAATCCGGAGGTGGACCCCGGCACCCATCCCTATATCTCTACCGGGATGAAGGAGAGCAAATTCGGGCTCGATATGGAAACAGCCATGAAAATTTACGAGGAAGCCCGCAACCTGAAAAACATCCGGATTGTCGGAATTCATCAGCACATCGGATCCCAGTTGACCGAGACCCGTCCTTTCGTGGATGCCGTTTCCAAGATCGCAGGATTTATCCGGGAGTTGAGGCGCCGGGGGATTCAAATCAGTTACCTGGATATCGGCGGCGGACTTGGGATACCGTATAAGGATGAGCGTCCGCCCGACCCTGCACAGCTCGCGGAGGCGCTCCGGCCCCTTTTGAAGGACCTTGATTGCACGCTGGTTCTGGAACCGGGCCGCTCACTGACGGGGAACGCGGGAATTCTGGTCACCAAGGTTCTATATGTAAAAACGACCCCGGAAAAGAAGTTTATTATTGTCGACGCAGGGATGAATGACCTGATCCGGCCTTCCCTTTACGATGCCTACCATGAGATCCGGCCGGTGATTTCTTCAGGCGGAGCCAGACAAAAGGTGGACGTGGTCGGTCCGGTTTGTGAATCGGGAGACTTTTTCGCAAGGGAGAGGGAGATGGAGGAGGTTAAACAGGGGGACCTTCTGGCTGTGATGAACTGCGGGGCCTATGGATTTTCCATGACTTCCCGATATAATTCCCGCCCCAATATTCCTGAAGTTCTGGCCCATGGAAATCAATATGATGTCATTCGGGAACGGGAAGAATACGAAGATCTTATTCGGGGGGAAAAGATCCCCCCCTTTTTGATGAAGGGCTGATATGGATGAAGAAAAAGCGGTAAAAGATCTCTCAAAGGGAGAAAACCGGAATCCGGGAAAAAAAGGAAAATGGTTTTTTTTAACACTGATTACGCTTTCGGGATTTGTGGTCTTTTCCATGTTGTTTTTGGCCCTTGAGGGTGATAAAGTTACGATTTATACGATAGAAAAATTCGTCCTGGAAAATGGGGCGTTCGCGAGGGAGTTTTCGGACGAAATCTCACCAGAAGAACGGCGGGAAGCCCTCATTGAACTCCGCCGGTTTTTTGCTTCCGCGAAGGAAGGTTTCGAGTCAAAGGAGAAGATCGCGCTGATCGGATCAAATCTCCGGGAAATCATGTCTGACGGGCGGGTGACCCGGGACGAACTGGAGCGCCTTCGCAGGCTGCTGGAAACCTAGGAACAGAGAGATGCCGGCAAAGCGAACCGAAATTCCGTTTTTTAAAATGAGCGGAAGCGGTAACGATTTTATTCTGATTGATAACCGGAACGGCGAAATTCGCGGAATTCAGATCCAGTCCTTTACGAAACAGGTCTGCCGCCGCGGCCTTTCCGTAGGGGCGGACGGCCTGATCCTGATTGAAAAATCGGATAAAGCCGATTTTAAATGGCGGTATCTGAATTCTGATGGAGAAGAAGCTTCCTTTTGCGGGAACGGCGCCCGATGCGCCGCCCGTTTCGCGGTTCTTCGGCAAATCGCGCCCCCTGACCTTACCTTTGAATCAGTGGTTGGAATAGTGTCAGCCGAGGTGAAAAAGAGCTCCGTTAAGGTGAGCATGATGGCCCCTTACGGGATTGATTTAACAAGAGACCTCTATTTCCGGCAACGGCGCTGGGAAGGCCATTTTATGGTCATGGGGGTTC
>DATNMI010000554.1:0-1700 GCA_035602375.1 Nitrospiria bacterium
CTCGTCTCCCAGAAATGAGGTCGTAAAGCCGGTGGCAATTCGGCAGGAATTCTTCTTTTTGGAATGACTATGAGAAGCCTGCGCTTTCTTTGGCATCTAGGGGAGACTCCAGGCTACCTTGAATCCATAAACAATTTGATCTTCCAGATCGCTGAAATCTCCATCCTTAAGCGCCCGGTAATAGGAAATTGTGGCGCTGGAGGTCGCTTTTCCAATTGAAAAGGCGTCGGCCAGGTCAAATTCAGCGGCCGGAGAACCGGTACCGCCATAATAATGGGCATGATAATGAAGGAGAGCGGAAGGCGCCAGCGTTCCTATTGGAAGATCGAATTCATGCGAAATTCCAAGGCTAGAGTACCAGCCGTTCCCTGATTCGAAATCATCATGAATGTTCAAGACTGGATTTAAACCGCCGTTATAACTGCCCTGGATCCAGACCTCTTTGGACTCCGGCCAACCCCGGTGGGGATAGGTAAACGAACTATACCCGAATGAAATTCCAACGGGACCCAGTTTGTCGGTGTACTGAAGGGTCATGTCATACTCATTGACCGTATTGTATGTTTGAAAATCATAATTGAGCCAAAAAACCGCGGATACTTTCGTAAAGGAGATAATAACTTCCGATTGCAGAACCGGTTTCTGATTGCTGAAATCGAGACCATGCCAGATATACCGGGAAAACCAGGCGGCATCCATTAATACCCCAAGCGGATAATTACGAGACTTTAGCTCTCGCCCGGGCGACGGCTGGTACGCGGAGGGGTTTGGAGCGCTAATCCCGTGTTCTTCGATGGGCAAGGACTCGTCCGCATTGGCAACTCCTGTTTCAAACAAGACAAGACAGCTAATGGAGAAAGTCAAAATACCGCATAAGGATATCCCGGACCTGTATATACAACGCAAGATTCTATTTCCTCGTTTAACATTTGAAGAACCCGGTGAAGAACCCGGGCGCTTTAGCCGGGAATTATTTGAAAGGGGGTGAACAACGCCTGTCTTTTAAGCGGTCGTCAACGCCTCCGATCCTGGCTGGGCTTACGCCTGTTTTACAGGTTGAGGTTCATTTAAAAGTTAACAGATAATTCACCCCTGTCAAGTTTAGGACCGGCACCTCTTGTCTTGTAAAGAATACCCCGTCGTACGGAAACAACATCTCTCGCTCATTGACAGAAATGATTTCTTTGATAAGCTTAAACATTGAATATCCATATAATTTATTATAAAGGTGTTAACTTGCTGAAAATAAAATGAGAATTCAGACCAAGGTTCTAAACTTTTCGATCCTTATCTTTTTTGTCCTGGGGCTATTGATCCTCTTTCTCACGAAAAGAGTGGTA
Source organism: Nitrospiria bacterium (assembly GCA_035602375.1). Lineage (GTDB taxonomy): Bacteria > Nitrospirota > Nitrospiria > JACQBW01 > JACQBW01 > DATNMI01. Next base: position 1,341 of record DATNMI010000554.1, read on the forward strand.
CACATCATTCTCATCAACGAGGTTGGAAAGCGGGGCATTCTCAAATCAGAGGACCTCCCTTTATCAACAACCCTCGGGTTTCAAAGCGGGAACAGGCAAGCGCTTCTACCGGTGTTACAGAAAGGCATGGAACGGACAGGAGCGATCTATGCGATCGCTGTTGATTCCAAAGGACGAATTCTCGCACAGACCACACTTCTCGATGAGCAAAAAGGGCTTCAGGAGGCAATCGCCAGCCAGGTCTCCACTTTTAGTGAGCCCGGAATCCGGCCTATTACGGCCGAAAAAAGGAATGTTCTCGACGTTTCCCTTCCAGTCTGGGCAATTCGGCATGCCGGATCTGAAGAAGAGTTTCTTTTG
>DATNMI010000566.1:0-1163 GCA_035602375.1 Nitrospiria bacterium
ACGGAAACTTGCCGTCCAGGGCCCAGATAATAAAGACCGCCTTCCATTCCAGCCCCTTGGCCGAATGAATCGTCGACAGGACCAGTTTTTCCTCTTCCCGCTCCCCGTCAACCCCGGCAACGCTTTCTTCAGGCGGGTGAAGCGCAACGTCGGATAAAAAACGGTCTATCGCGTTGTATTTTTCCGAGAGCGCCTGCAGATGTTCAAGGTCCTTCAAACGTTTCGGAAAATCGTCATACTTCTCTTTAAGCGCCGGAGCGTAAAACCTCAGCGCTTCTTCAACCTGCCCGGCCGGCGGCAGCGGGCTCAATTTTTCAAGGAGCCCCAGGAGCCCGTTCAGTTCCTTTTTGCCCCCCTCCTTCCGGAGACTTGAAATGCCTTCCGAAAGGGACCCCGCTTCCAGTACGCACTGGATCACTTTCTGGCTTGTTCGGATACCGACGCCGTCCAAAAGGGTCAGGATCCTCGTCCACCCGACGGCGTCTTTCGGATTTTGCGCGACCCGCAAATAGGAGAGGAGATCCTTGACGTGGGCCGTCTCCATGAGCTTGATGCCCCCTCGTTTGATATAGGGGATATTGTATCTGGCAAGTTCGATTTCCAGGTCGAAAGCGTGAGGGCTTGAACGGAAAAGAACGGCGATCTCCTCCAGAGGAATATTTTCTTCTCTTAATTCCAGAATTTTCTGGCAAATAAATTTCGACTGAAAACTTTCATCCGGCGTCTGGGCCAATACCGGAAATCTTCCCCCTTCCCTCCGGCTGAAAAGTCGTTTTTCATGTTTTTGAGCCGCACGATCGAGAAGGCCATTGGCCAGATCAAGTATTTTTTGATTGCTCCGGTAATTCTCTTCAAGGGTCTTCAGGCCGCTTTCGGGATAATCTTTCAGAAAATCAAACATGTTCTGAAAACAGGCGCCCCGGAAAGAGTAGATGCTCTGGGCATCATCCCCGACCGCCATGACATTTCCCCGGTCCGTCGCCAGATGCCGGACTATTTTTGCTTGAATTGCATTGGTATCCTGGTATTCGTCCACCAGAATATACCGGAAGTCCGCGCTTAATTTCTCCCTGACATCTGGATGGTTTTCCAGCAGTTCCAGCCATTTGATCAGAAGGTCGTCGTAGTCGGCCAGCTGTTTCTGCTTTTTGTAAGCCTCGTAT
>DATNMI010000567.1:0-5812 GCA_035602375.1 Nitrospiria bacterium
TGAAAATTATTGTTGGGGTCGGTTTTATAGGTTGGATGCTTCTTTTCCTGGTTCAGGCCGTTTGGATGGCAAACGCGCCGGGAGAGGAAAGCGGCCTCGATGAGTATGGATGCCACTTTGACAAAAAAACGGAGACTTATTATTGTGTGACCGGCCAACTTGCTGGAAGGGATTTTTCCAACAAGGAAGAGATGCTTAAGCTGGTGGCATAGCCCGGATGTTTCCAAGAGAACCCCTCTGTTTTTCAACGGAAGCCGTGCTGCCTGAAGGCGAGAGGGCGCTAAACACCTTCGGGAGGTTCTAGCGAATCTCCTGTAGGAAACGGGATATATCCCGCAATCGGTTTTTGGTATTAGAGACGCATCGCCGAAATGATCGGGAAGAACACAGTTTAGCTGAGGCGGCTTTCTTGTTCTAAAGGACAAGAAGGCCACCACATCTCTGTTTCAATGCTTTCGATAATCCTTGATTTTCAAGTTTTCAAAAAATGAATTGGAAAGGAAGGCATTCATGGGATATCAGGAGCATAAGGAGCAGGCCTTCAAAGAAGTTAGGTGTTGGGGTGAACCCCTCTGTTGACACAGTTTAGAATTAGCACACCTGTTTTTAAAGGGTTTATCTTACTTATTGAATCGATAAGTTCTCTTCGTGCCTAAAGAAATTCATCTTTGCTCCAGCCAAATTGTTCGTAGAATCAATAGTTTGCTCAAATTCCTCGGGTGGTCGGTAGCCAAGTACTGAATGTAGCCTGAGGCGATTATAGTACTGCTCGATACAAACCTCAATCTTGCGAGAGAATCGATCAAGAATAACCGCCAAATAAACAAACTCAGCTTTTAGGCGGATATAGGTGATATCCGCTACCCGGAGCTGATTGATACCGGTCAGTTTCATGCGGCTGGCGAGATTCAAATATACCTCCAGCTCGTGATCTGAATGCGTTGTGACGACAAAGGCCCGGGGCTAAACGGCAAGCAAGTTGTCTTCCCGCATGAGCCGTGAAACTCGTTTGTGATTCACAAGCATTCCACGCCTCCGCAGTTCCGCCGTGATTCGTCGATATCCGTCGCGCCGTCGATGTTTCTAGGGCAATCTGCTGAATCGCGGACCTCACTTCCATCTCTTCCTCTACAGGCTGGTTTTCCTGCAATGACCCGTAGAAACCCGCCCGGCTCACCTGGGCCAGCTGGCACATCCGCTCGATACTCAAACTGCCTTGCAACGACATCACTTCCCGGATTTGGTCGTAGATGCCTTCGCGCCAGAGCCGCCGCTCCGCTGGCGTCGAGCCTTTCCTTTTTGCAATGCACCTTTGAAAAAACCATCTCCAGTGTCTTGTCTGCCAAAACACGCTTCAGTTGTCTGACCTCTTTGCGAAGCGTGGATACACGAGAGTTCCCTGGCGGATTATCTTCAGGCTCGGCCGGATCGAGTTTGTCACGCCACATATACAATAACCTCCGATGAACATTGAGCTCCTTTGACAGTTCAGAGATGTTGTCACACTGCTTCAGCCGTTCAAGGGTCATCTCAACGAACTCTTTCGGAAACTTTCCCACTCGTTTCTTTGCCACTTGCAGATCTCCTTTCTGCTAAGTGTGCCATTTTTGAGTGTCTCAATCTAGGGGTTCAGTCCATCGCGCTACAAAGTCCCCGGCAAAGAATGCCGCGGCTTTTTTTAAAAAATCTCGCTCTTCCCGCAACTGAGCGTTCTCACGCTTTAACTGCACTATCTCTTCCAGTCCAGATGTTTGCCGACCTTTGGCGGGAAACGCTTCGTCTGTTCCTTCTTTTTGAACCTCGTCACGCCACCGATACAGCAAATGAACACTGATCCCCGGTTCCCGCGCCATCTCTGTCACCGGCTTACCGGATCCCTCCATTCGGCGCACCGCTTCTAATTTGAATTCTCGACCGTATCTCTTCCGATCCTTCCTTGTCATCGAACACCTCCCGGTAGTATTTTATAACTACCTTTTTCGAGGTGTCCATTAAATCAGGGGAGGTTCAATGCGACCCATGAGTTACTCCAACTCGAATCATCTAACAGCACAAGGAAAAGTTGACTTTCTTGCTTTTAGGAAACAAAATGTCATTTGATTTTCTCCTCCTCATTGTTTTGCTCTTCTAAAATCTAAAAACACCTGTCTTGAAATCTAATTTTTATCTTCAATTTGGAAAAACAAACTATTCCTCTATCCGATGAGAAACATCCATAACTAATCTTAACCTTTCCACAATATATTTTTACCCTATTCTTATTAAGTCTTTATGTGCCTCGTCTACACTTAAACTTATAAAAAATTATAAGAGGAGGAACAAAAATGAAAAACCTGAAAATAAAAGGATTAAAGACATTATCTTCTCTCCTTGTTTTTGTCGCAGTTTCACTACTTGGGTTTATCTCCAATGGTTGGGCTGAGGATGAGACAAATTTCTTGGATATCCAGGTCCTCAATATGGATTTCAAGCTTGATAATTCCTCATTAAAAGACCAGGTTCTCGTATTGCCTGTTGGGACGGAATTGAATTTTATCAATGTGGATCCGCTCATTACGTCTTCCGGGCTGGAAGGGCTCATTGCCCATTTGTTGTTTATTAGCGGTCAGGACGGTCAAGAGGTTGCACGGTCCAAAATAATGAATAAGGCGGAGCAGTCAACTTTTCATTTCAAGTTTACCCGGCCTGGTTCCTATACCTATGGATGCCTTATTCATTTCTTTATGAGAGGAAAAGTGTTTGCTTTCGACCTCCAGAAATTTAATCAACCAGAAGGAAAGTAATGATTCGAGCCTTGCTAAATTGAAAGTGCCAAAAAGGTAAAAACGCTTTTTGACTTGAGTGAATGGTGGCTAATTTCAAATTAAAAAGAGGAGGAAAAACCATGAAAAGCTTAAAAAATATATTCACAGCCAGGTTTCAATTTCTTACGGCCATTCTCCTTCTGAGTTCAGTTCATTTTGCCTATGCGGGGGAATGGGAACCTATCGTTCCAGGAATTGTCGGAAATACCATTGAAATTAGAATTAAAAATCTAGAATTTACAGGTGCGGGGACGCCTCAGGTGATGAATAATCATATTATCATCATCCCGCTGGGAATACAGATGAAATGGATCAATGTTGATCCCCTGGTCACGGTTAATGGGGAACAGGGACTCATGCCCCATGGAATCAAGATAGCCGATTCAAGCGAGAAGGTCCTTACGGCTTCACCTATTTTGACCAAAGAACAAAATGTCTTCAGTTACACCTTTAACAAGGAAGGGACCTACTCCTACTCCTGTTTTATCCATTCCTTCATGAAAGGAAAGATCATCGTGATTGACTTCCAGGGTAAAACTATTTCGGCGACACCCTGAGGGAGGATCGACTTCGAAAGGCAGAGGGTAATTGACATTATAATTCCAACGGACGAAACCAGTGCCATTTCCGGGAACGTTTTTAAATTCCTGTTTGAATCTGAAGGAAAACGAGCCGCGCGATATGGATATTTCTTTTTGATCCTGGGTATTGAACCTGATCGGGCGGAAAACGGTGAAATTTTGAAGGCGATCGTCGATCTGATTCAGAAAGACCGTCATTATCGGGGGAACCTGTTTTCCGACGTACTCTAACGAGACCCCCTGACCTTCTATTGACTGCCGACTTAATAAGAATAATATACGGTATTACTCAAAAGACCGACTGACTTAGAAAGGTCATACCGCACATAGACAGGGGAGGGAATATGGCCAACCAAGAGCTCATCAATAATAAATGTAAATCAATTTCATCCGTTTGCCCTCATTGTCATGCGGGCATTGACGGGGCAGGCCTTGGATTATTTTGGGATTTCGATGAAACTGCATGGCGATGTATTTTCTGCGGCCACCGAAGCTTCGAGCAAAAAAAGAAAACCGAGGCTGAATTGCTCGAAGAGACGCTGTGGGATCAGATTCTTGCCACCTTAGATACTGAGGAAAAAGAACAGGAACAGAACCGGGATGAAAAAGACGACTAATATTTAATCCTTCATGGTTAAGATTACTGAATCTAAATTGTTCCTGTAGTCGCCAGACGATTCTTGGTTTCGTTATGACCTCCCAAAATTAAAGCCACTTGAAAGTAGAGTCTCCGAATGGGAATGACGTTTTCCCAAAAACTAGGCGAGATCACTCCACTCAAAAACAGCCCGCCGTTCAACCGCCAACCTCAAACTTTGTTTCTTTTAGTAGTCCTTACATTTCAGGTTTACTAATATTGAGGACTCGTAGGTGGAACCTGTTCTCTGGAAAAGGCCTCCACTGAGGCCCAGCTTGCACGAGCGTCTCCCCGCCCGAAAAATATAGCGTCGCACAATGTCGAATAACAATCTATTACCAGATATCCCATTGTCTCTTTTTTAAAACTTGGCTGGAATTCTCTCCAACGATCATTGAATGCACTTCCATTAAGGACCTCACTGCCAATTTAGATTTGGCCTGCGGAAACACTTACAAGGATCCTAAAATCAAGAAGTTGTTATAATTTTTGAATAATGTCGGTGTTTTGTTTCTGATTCAAACCTGTCCCATTTTTAAATTGAAGAAACGACCAAAGAAGTTTTTTAAAAAATTGAATAAATATTTCTTAACGTACTATTTTGCCGTTTTGGTGTCATGACCCCAAAAGAAGCATTGCTTTATAGCATGCTATAATTTTGCACTTCATGACAGCTTCGCCATATCTGGGCCAAGTTATTTGCCTGGGGAGAGAGTTGACTTAATAACTTCTTTGAGTTCGGAGATTTCAACCGGTTTTATTAAACAGTAATCGGCTCCCAATTTAAAGGAGCGGGTATGGGTGTCAGGCGTTGAAAAAGCGGAAATCATAATGTTTTTCATTCGCGGATACGCCTTCTTCACCTTTTCCAGGAGAGAAAATCCATCCGTTGGAGACATCCTGATATCTATTAAAGCAAGGTCAAACAACTCATTTTCCAATAGACGAATGGCATCTTCGCCATTTACGGCTGTTCTAACCTGATACCCCCCTTTTTTCAAGGTTCGGAAGAAAAGGTGTCGATAATTTTCTTCGTCATCTACCACAAGTATTTTTGCGCTGATCATCTCGTGCTATTTTTCCTCCTGAAAATTAGGCAGTTGCATTCTCAGAAAAACGCAAGTGGGATGCCATTAAAATTATCGCCATTGAGAAAGACTGATTATGATATAATACGGTTCAATTAATAAATTATTCTTTGAGGATAAAGAACATTGAAAAAAGCCCTTCGTCAAAACACCGGCAGATTTATTTTCCTGATCACATTACTCCTTGGTGTACAAACGCTCGCCGCTGAGCTTGAAAAAATAGCTGTTGAGAATCAGGAATCCAATCAAAAAATTCTGGTGGAAATTTTCCTTTCCCAGGAACACAAGAAAGACATTGATCCCATCAAAAGCGAATTCAAAAAATTCTCCATTACAAAAGTCAGGCCGCAATTTTTCCAACTGGGGAACCCTCCGGAAAATATCGCGATCGGAAGGAATGTCCCGGTCTCTGTCGCGCAATCCACCATTCAACTGGCCCTGACCTATAACCGTGGAATTAAATTTATTATCGCGGAAAAAAGGGTTGCCGCGGATTATCTGGCGATCGGAACATCGATGTTTGATGAAAAGTATCAAATCCGGATCAGTCCTGACGATCTGAAGAATCTTTCTGATCCTTCTTTAACCTCTTCGCAATTTCACGAACTCTATCGTCATTTAACCGGTGATGACAAATAACCTTAACTGAATTTCCTTGCAAGTTTTGAATTTTCTCCTAAAAAAACGGAGGGGCATTTTTGA
>DATNMI010000570.1:0-7004 GCA_035602375.1 Nitrospiria bacterium
CCTGGTATCAGGGAGACGATCTGGATTCATTAAGAGAGTTGAAAATGATTGTCCTGACAGGAACCTGGGTTTCATCTCATGGCCGGTTTGAAGCGAAAAAAATCTCGCTTTTGCCGAATTATGGATATATCGCCGCGGCCTACCTGACCGGTTTCTTGTCGCTCGTGATTTACCTGATGAAAATGGAATGGCAGGTCGCCCGTCTTTACCAAGCCATTAAAGAAGAAAAACTCTATCTACCGGAAGAGCTCGGATGAAATTTACCAGAAAAAAAGGAATTATACTCAGCGTGGCCGTGATTCTTCTCGGCCTCGGTTCCATCGCATACGGAACGTTCACGAAAAACCTCGTCTATTTCTATACCCCTTCCGAGGTCATCGCGTTTCCGGAAAACCGGACTGGTAAAAAAATCAAGGTGGCTGGATTGGTCGTTAAACAGAGCATTAAAATTACGCCCGAAACCAGGGACATCCATTTCAATCTGACCGATCAGATCGCCGTGATTCCCGTGGTTTTTGAAGGGGTCCCCCCCGATCTTTTCAAGGAAGGACAGGGGGCCGTCGTGGAAGGGTACTGGGGCTCCGACAAGACTTTTCATTCTCATCTGATCATGGCCAAGCACTCGGAAGATTATATGCCTCCTGACATGAAAAAGGCGGGGGGGACGCTGCCCAAAAAGGATTTCTTTAAAACCCTGAACCTCGATCCCGGCAAATAAAAGGAAAAACCAATCATGTTCATTGAAATCGGCCATTTGGCTGTCATTACAGCCCTCGTAGTAAGCCTTGTCGGAATCGCGGCTCCGGTTGCCGGCATTAGAACGAGAAACAGCCTCTGGATCTCGGTCGGCAAACAGGCGGTGGTCCTCAATTTTGTTCTTCTGACCATTGGAATGGCGGCGATGATCAACGCCTATGTTACCCAGGATTATTCGGTAAAATATGTCGCCGCCACCTCCAACAGCCATCTCCCGATCTTTTACAAAATCGCGGGACTCTGGGGCGGGCATGAAGGGTCGCTGCTTCTCTGGGCCTGGATCCTTTCTCTCTATTGCATGATGGCCGTTCTGATCCATTGGAAGAGCCAGCCCGTCGTCATGCCCTATCTGATCGGTATGGAATCGTTGATCCTGGCCGGTTTTCTTCTTCTTATTCTTTTCCTTTCCAATCCTTTTGAGCTGCTCACTCCCGCACCGGCAGACGGAAGGGACTTAAACCCGCTCCTCCAGGATCCAGCGATGGTTGTCCATCCTCCCCTTCTCTACCTTGGATATGTCGGACTTTCCATTCCCTTTTGTTTCGCCATGGCCGCTCTTTTCTCCGGACGGCTCGGAGAAGAGTGGATCAAAGTCACGCAACGCTGGACCCTTCTCGCGTGGAGCTGCCTGACGGCGGGAGTCCTGATGGGAGGCTTCTGGGCCTATTACGAGCTCGGCTGGGGTGGATATTGGGGATGGGATCCGGTGGAAAACGCGGCCTTCATGCCCTGGCTCGTGGCTACTGCGTTTCTCCATTCCGTCATGGTTCAGGAAACCCGGAAAATGTTCCGGGTTTGGAATCTCTTCCTGATCATCCTTGCGTTCTCTCTCTCCCTGATAGGAACGTTTCTGGTAAGGAGCGGCGTTCTCACCTCGGTCCATTCCTTTGCGTCAGATCCCGGAAGAGGGGTCTATATCCTCTCGTTCCTCTCGTTCATGCTCTTTCTTTCATTCGGCACCCTCATCTTCCGGTCGGCAAAACTCAAGAGCCAGGTTGAAATGGACTCCCTTGTTTCACGGGAATCAGCGTTTCTTTTTAACAATCTCTTTTTTCTTGCCGCCATGATCACCGTTTTCCTGGGGACCCTCTATCCTCTCCTGACGGAGGCGTTAAAGTTCAAGAAGGTATCTGTCGGCCCCCCTTATTATAACGCCGTCTTCATGCCGGTCGCCCTCGGCCTGATTTTCCTGATGGGGGTCGGCCCTTACATTCCGTGGCGAAAGGCTTCGCCGGAAACGCTCAAAAGACACTTTCTTATCCCGTTGGCCGTTTCAGCGACAAGTCTACTTGCGTTTGGAATTGGCGGCGTCCGTGATCTCTATGCCCTGTCAGGTCTTGGCGTCGTCTTCTTTGTTCTGACTTCTATCTTGTTTGATTTCGGGAAAATTTCCCGGTTCTGGTCCCGCCAGAGGAATGTCAGCTTCTTTCACGGATTCTACGCGGCATTTCGCCTGAACCCTCGCCGAACAGCCGGAATTGTCACCCATATCGGCGTCCTCGTCATGATCGTTGGAATTATTTTCTCATCCATTTATCAGACTGAAAAGGTTGTTGTCATGAAACCGGGAGATGAGATCAGTCTGAAGTCATTTAAAATCAGGCTGGTCAAGCTCTACGGCGTCAATGGGCCCAACTGGGCGGGACAGGAAGGGCTTTTCGAAGTCTACCAGGGCAACCGGTTAATCGCCAACCTCCGGCCTCAAAAAAGGTTATACATGGTTTCACAAACACCGACCACAGAAACCGCGCTCTATCAGATCTATACCGGTCATGTTTTTATGACGATCCCCGAAGTGGCGGACGACGGCAGTTGGGCAAGGGTCCGCGCCCTCTATAATCCTCTGGTGTTATGGGTATGGTATGGCGGAGGGATCATGGTTTTCGGGGCGTTTCTGAACATTTTCAGACCGCGCCGAAAGGAAATATACCCGGCCGCGGAGCCGCGGAAAAAGTACCCTCCGGAAGAACGGCTTCTCTCGCAGAAGCACCCGCAGTAAAAAGGGTCATGGAGTAAGATGGGAAAGATTAAACTCTGGCAAATAGCGCTTCTCGCGGGAATTACCGCGCTGCTTGCGCTCTTCTACAACGGTCTCTGGCAGAATCCTTCTTTTAACCCATCGGTTCTAATTGACACCCCCGCTCCGGGGTTTAAAGGCCCCGACCTTTTCAATGGTACTGAGGTCTCCTATGATCAGTTCAAGGGGAAGGTGATTGTTCTTAATTTCTGGGCCTCCTGGTGTCTTGAGTGCAGAACGGAACATGCCAATCTTCTCGACCTGAACCGCCGATTCGGGAATTTACCCGATTTTGTCCTCCTGGGAGCCGATTATCAGGACAAGGAGGCTCCGGCAAAAGAATATTTAAAAGAAATGGGAAACAGTTTCCAGCATTTCAGAGACGTCACCGCCCGCATCTCCATTGATTACGGGGTATACGGCGTTCCGGAAACATTTGTCATCGACCCCCGCGGGATCATCCGCTACAAGGAGATCGGACCTCTCATCGGCGAGACCTACCGGAAACTGACCGACCAGGTCCTGGAACCTTTATTAAAGGGCCAGCCGATTTCCGCACAAGGAACATGATATGAAAAAACAAAAATATTTTTTCCTTTTCAGATGGGTTCCATTATTCCTCTTATCCGCGTTCGTCATCGCAAGCATGGCAGGCAGGCCCGGAACGGCTGGCCCATCCGCCATGTCCGAAGATGAGCTCCAGGAAAAGACCAAGGAAGTTTCAAAAACGCTTCGCTGCATGGTCTGTCAGTCCGAATCGGTCTGGGAGTCGAGCGCGCAATTGGCCGTCGAGATGCGGGAAATGGTTCGCGAGAGGCTCCAGGCCGGAGAGACCCCCGAACAGATACGGGGTTACTTTGTCGGAAGGTACGGAGACGCAATCCTGTTGAAACCAAGAAAATTCGTCGGGCTGAACCTCCTCCTGTGGGGCGGGCCGCTTTTGTTCCTGACTGGAGGCCTTTTACTCCTTTACCGGAACCTGGTCAAATGGACAGGCAGTAAATCCCCCGTTCAGCCGGAAGACTCAGCTGAACTCACAGAAGAAGAAAAAAATCTTATTCAGAAAGAGCTTAATTCATTTAAAAAGTAGCCATTGGAGTTTGCGATGACGTTTCTTGTGGCGGCCGCTCTGTTTCTGCTGGCCGTAGTTGTTTTTCTTCTTCTTCCCTTCTGGACAAAAGCCGAATCCGGGCTGATGTCAAAAGATGAAGCTTCCAGGGATGAGGAACGAATCAATCTGAATATTGAAAAAGAATCTCTGCTCAATTCCCTGTCGGAGCTGGAGGTTGATTTCTCGCAGGAAAAACTCCCCGCGGAAGAATATCACCGGCTCAAATCCAGTTACGAACACCGGCTTGTGCAGGTACTGAAAAAACTTAACGTTGTCGGCGCGATAGCTCCGAAACAGGGGGCATCTGCTCGACAGTTTTCTTCGCCTGGTGTAAAAACCGGGGCATCTCTCCTTCTTGCCGGAATCGTCATGGCAAGCACGTTTGGCGCATACAAATTGGTTTTTGGAAAAATCGAAAGAACCCAGCGGGCCGCCTATGAAGCGGCGTCCGACCAGCCCCAGAACGCTCCCAATCCGATGGAAATGGTGGCGCGCGTTGAAAAAAGACTGAAGGAAAACCCGAACAATATCGAAGATCAGATGAAAGTCGGAAGGGCCTACATGGTACTCCAAAGGTGGGCCGAGGCCGAAAAGGCATGGAGAAAAGTAATTGAACTCGATGAACGGAACGAAATCGCCCATTACAATCTGGCCGATATCCTTCTCAGGACCGCTCCCGAGGGGAAAAAAGAGGCCTATGAAGAAGCGCTGAATCATATCGAAAAAGCCCTCATCAATGTTCCCCGCGAACCGGTGATCCTCTGGGCCAAGGGGGTCGCCCTCCTTCATCTTGGGAGAACCGGGGAGGCGGATGAAGCCTGGACGACCGCGTTCCAGAACCTTCCAACCGGATCCAAAGATGCCGAATATGTCAAAAAGGCCCTTGAGGCGTTACGCTCAGGCAAACCGATCCCGTAGCGGCGATCATTGACTGAGGCTTTTTAACATGTTAGAATTTTTCGAGTCAAACAGACACTCTATAATGGTCCAAATGAAATTTGCCACACTGACAATCCGCCGGATATTTTTGATCTTCTTTTTTGTCTCCCCGCTCGCGATGCAGGGGTGCACATCCGGCGAGCCAACCTCCGCCTCCCCTTCCATGATTCAGCAATCCGAGGCGGGCAAGGCCGAAGTCCCGCAAATCGCCAAGGTCGGTTATATTGCGCCAGATTTTGCCTTGAATAATATCGCTGGAAAACCGGTTTTCCTGAAATCGTATCGCGGGAAGGTCGTACTCGTGAATTTCTGGGCTACCTGGTGCGATCCCTGTAAATGGGAAATGCCTTCGATGGAACAGCTTTACAAAAGCCTGAACCGGCTTGATTTTGAAATTTTGGCAATATCGACGGATGAGGACGGTCTGCGCAGCGTTTTTCCGTTTCAACAGGAGTTTAAATTTTCTTTCCCCATCCTTCTAGACCCCGAGCTGAAAATCAACGACGGATACGGAGTCAGAAACATTCCTACAACGATGATTCTTGACCGGAAAGGCGTTATCACCAATCGTTTCTTCGGCGCTGTGGACTGGATGGATCCGAAACAGGCCAATCTCGTTAAACAGCTCATCAATGACAGAACCTGATTCCTCCGGAGAGAAAGCGAACTAATGGAATCGGTTTCCTATATGATGGCTTTTACCGCGGGAGTTCTTTCATTTATTTCTCCCTGCGTTCTTCCTGTAGTTCCCTCCTATCTCTGTTATATCACCGGCCTCTCCTTTGAAGACCTGACATCCGGTCAGACAAAGGACGCGCGGGATATTAAATGGATTACGATAACCAACTCCCTCGCCTTTATCGCGGGATTCTCCCTCATCTTCATTCTTTTCGGAGCGACAGCGACCACTCTGGGCCATATGCTTCAGGTCTATCAAGGTCTGGTGCGAAAAGCAGGTGCGATTATCGTAATTCTACTAGGCCTTTACATCATCGGCGTATTTAAACTTCCGTTCCTGATGGCCGACACCCGGTTTCACATCCAGAACAAACCTGCCGGATTAGCAGGGTCGTTCATCGTAGGGATTGCGTTTGCCGCAGGCTGGACCCCCTGCGTCGGCCCTATTCTTGGAACCATTCTTCTTTACGCGAGCACATCCCGGTCGGTTTATGACGGCATTCGCCTTTTGGCAGTCTATTCGATGGGTATCGGACTGCCTCTTTTCCTCCTCTCGCTTGGGCTTAACTCCTTCCTCTTAGCCTATCGGAAATTCACCCCTTATATGAAATATGTCAATCTGGTCTCCGGCCTCTTCCTCATCTTTATCGGAATTCTGATATACAACAACTCCTTTGCGCGGATCGCCTCTCTCCTGGCCCAATACCATATCGGCTGGACTCTGGAAAAATAACTCAAAACCCTTTTTGACCGTGAAACATGGACTATGATCTGATCGTCATCGGCCTGGGCCCCGCCGGATCGGTTGCCGCCCGAAACGCCTCCCGCCTTGGTTTAAGGGTCCTCGCCTTTGACCGGTCACTGTTTCCCCGGTCAAAAGTATGCGGTGGAGGGCTGTCCCCCAGAGTCCGGTCCTTCTTCGACGGCGGCACGATTCCGGCGGTTGAAACCGTTGTGACTGAACTCGGTTTGAGTTTCAAGGGCAACAACAGCCATGTCTCCTTTGAAGACCCGATCGCTTATCTCGTCTGCCGGGACCGGTTTGATCACGCTCTTCTCATGGAGGCAGAAAAGGCGGGAACCAGGATCATAACCGGAGAGCGGGCACTGAGCATTACCGAAACTGCCGAGCACTTCAGCGTCTTCACCGAAAAGAATGAGTACCGGGCCAGAACAGGCATCGGCGCAGATGGAGCGCTTGGAATCACCTCCCGGCATTTAAATCCCCTGAATATCCGGAAAGGATATCCCGGAATTGAGGGAGAATTTCCCCTGCCGGCAATGAAAGCGGAATCCCGAATTGAAATTGATGTCGGCGTTTCCCCGGGGGGATATGGATGGATCTTCCCAAAGGGTAGACGCACTTCCATCGGAGTGGCGGCTATGGTCCAGGGGAAGGAAATCCGGAAACAGTTCCTCGATTATGCGGGAGAACTCAATAAGACTTCCGATAGCCCGCTTCAGGGAGAGGGCCACCCGCTTCCTCTCTGGCGAAAGAATGGG
>DATNMI010000571.1:0-1626 GCA_035602375.1 Nitrospiria bacterium
TGGCGGGCGTGCTCGACACGGCCCGGTTTCGGACCTTTATCGCGATGGAACTGGGTGTTTCGGTAGAAAACGTAAATGCGTTTGTCCTGGGCGGGCATGGGGACTCCATGGTGCCCGCCGTCCGGTATACCACGGTGGTCGGCATCCCCGTCGCCGAATTGATTTCCAAAGACCGACTGGATGCCATCATCAAAAGGACCAAGGAAGGGGGCGCCGAAATCGTGAGCCTTCTGAAAACCGGAAGCGCTTACTATGCGCCGTCCGCGGCCATCGTCGAGATGGTGGAGTCCATTCTGAAGAACAAGAACAAGATCCTGCCCTGCGCGGCCTATTGCCAGGGAGAGTATGGCATCAAAGACCTTTTTGTCGGGGTCCCGGTCAAGCTCGGGTTAAATGGCGTCGAGAAAATCATAGAAATCTCCCTGACTCCCGAGGAAAAGGCAGGGGTTCTCCGGTCATCGGAAGATGTCGCCCATCTCTGCCAGGCCGTGGACAAACTCAGTCTCGCTTAGTCCATAGTCTATAATGAAGACAAGGCGGCCGCCTTGATTTGACAACGCCATTCCCGAATATTAAAATCGCTTTATACAATCAAAAAAAGGGGCTCCGTGGGGGAAAATTCCAATCAATTTAATCCCGGGACGATTCTCAATGCCTTTCATGAAGGTATTGTGGCCTTGGGTCCGGATCAGAAAATTATTTACCTGAACGCCGTCGCCGAGTCTCTCCTCGGGGTTTCCCTGAAAGACGTCGCCGGAAAGAGATGTTTTCACCCGATCGAGGTCGAAAGCCCGCAGGACCGGTGTCTTTTGGAGAGAACCCTTCTTACGGGAGAAGAGCTGACCGGTATAGAAGCCCGCATGAAATCCCGTGTAGGGAGCCCGAAATCATTCAAATGCTCCACATTTTTGATTACGGATGACGATGGAAAGCCGGCGGGCGTGGTCCTCCGTTTCGAACAGATTTCTCCGCGATCAGGAATGGACGAAACGGCTCTTCCAATCCGGTTCGACAAGATCGTCGGAAAAAACCCGAAAATTCTAGAAATCTTTAATCTCCTTCCCGGCCTGGCAAAAACCAAATCTACTGTTTTGATCGAGGGGGAGAGCGGCACCGGGAAGGAACTGATCGCTCACGCGGTTCATTATAACAGCCCGCGGAGGGACCAGCCGTTTATCAAGGTCAACTGCGGCGCCCTGTCGGAAGGTATTCTCGAATCCGAACTTTTTGGCCATGTGAAGGGGGCGTTTACCGGTTCCGTCGCGAACAAAATGGGACGGTTTGAACTGGCCGATCATGGGACCATTTTTTTAGACGAGATCGGCGATATCAGCCTTGCAACCCAGGTCAAACTCCTTCGGGTGCTCCAGGAGGAGGAGTTCGAACGGGTCGGGGACAGCCATCCGGTCAAGGTCGATGTGAGAGTGGTCGCCGCAACAAATAAAGACCTGAAACAGGCGATGGAACGGGGCCTCTTCCGGCAGGACCTCTATTACCGCCTCCGGGTCGTTCCTCTCTTTCTTCCCCCATTGCGCGAAAGACGGGATGATCTCCCGTTATTAATCGATTATTTTGTCCGGAAATTCAACAAAGAGATGGGGAAAACAGTCGAACAGGTCTCCGACA
>DATNMI010000574.1:0-3377 GCA_035602375.1 Nitrospiria bacterium
TCCATTCGAAAGTGGCGGGAGTACCTGATTCTGAAAAAACCTTTGAAATCAACGGAGGTCGGCCCCGGGCTGGCGCCGAAAGAGAATTTACCAGACTATTACAAGCCCGAATCGGACATCTGTTGTTAATCGAATATCAGCCGCTAAAAGCCCATGCCGATAACATGATAACCCCCGTCCACATGCACGATCTCTCCTGTGATCCCGGACGCCATGGGGCTACAGAGAAAAAGGGCAGTACTTCCCACCTCTTCAATGGTCACAATCCGGCGGAGGGGCGCATTGCTCTCTACATGGCGGCCGATGACCTTAAAATCGGAAATTCCCGCCGCAGCGAGGGTTTTGATCGGTCCCGCGGATATGGCGTTGACCCGGATCTTCTGCGGGCCCAGATCGACAGCGAGAGACCGGACGGAAGCCTCCAAAGCGGCTTTTGCGACCCCCATCACATTATAATGGGGAATCACCTTCTCGGCCCCGTAATAACTGAGGGTGAGGAAGCTCCCTCCGTTGGATTTCATGAGCGGCACAGCCGCTTTGGCAATCGCCACGAAGGAGTAGGCGCTGATATCGAGCGCCAGCCGGAATCCCTCGCGCGTCGTCTCCAGAAAAGGCCCCTTTAATTCTTCTTTCCTGGCAAACGCCACGGAATGGATCACGATATCTACGCTTCCCCAGAGATTCTGAATCTGGTTGAAAACCGCGTCGATCTGCTGGTCGCTGGCAACATCGCACGGAATCACCACCTTGGACCCGACGCTTTCGGCCAGAGGCCTGACCCGTTTTTCAATCGCTTCACCGACGTATGTAAATGCCAGATCGGCTCCTGCCCCGCGCAACGCCTGGGCAATCCCCCAGGCAATGCTTCTTTCATTGGCTACCCCGAAAATCAGGGCCTTTTTCCCTTGCAAAAGGTTCAAGGTTTCTTATTACTCCCTCGCGCTTTTCTCTATTTTTCTTCTGTTCCCGACCGGGACATGTTCTTGATTTTTGAAAACAACAAGGCGTGTTCCACGGCAACCCCGATTTGATTCCCGACCGATTCAATCATTTTTATTTCGTTTGCCGAAAGGGCCCGGATATTCTTGTAAAGGAGGAACAACACGCCGAGGGTCTTGTTTTTTGAGGTCAGGGGAATGGCGTAAACCGCATAAAACCCGATGTCGCTGTATGCCAGTTTTGCAATATCTTCCTGGACCGTAACATTTTCGGAATACCATGATGTCCCTTCCAGAATTACCTTGGAGGCTATCGAGTCGAGGATCTGGACCAGGCTTTCCAGTTGCGGGGGATCGAGTACAAGCTGGAAAGAAGCCTTGACGGTGTACCGGCTTGTTTTTTCATCCATCATCCAGACAATCCCGCTGGTCGCCTCGGTCAGTTCGACGATTTTCCTCAGGGAACTATCAAGAATTTCCTTCATCTCCCGGGATTGATTGAGAATCGTCACCATGGAATAAAGCGTCGCCAGCTCATTTTTTTGATATTCCAGCTCTTTTGTCCTGGCCCGGACTTCTTCTTCCAGCTTGAAATAAAAGATTTTCAGTTTAAGGGTCATGTCATTAAAATGGCGCGCCAGGTCTTCAATCTCATCCCCTGTCTTGATATCAATATGATAATTCAGGTTTCCCCCGCCGATAATTTCAGTCCCTTCTCTCAAAAGCATGACCGGACGAAGAATCCCTCTCGAAATGACCCAGCCAAAAGCCGCGATAACGCCGGCGCCCGCAAGGCCGATTATGGCGATCCATGCCAGAAGCGTATAGACCGGCGCGTAGGTTTCAGAGGGGTCCTGTCCCGTCAGGACGATCCACCGGTTTCCGCCGAAATACTCCTTGCCCATGGCCCATGTGTCTCTGACCGGGGCAAAGCCGCTGATCGCCTTCCGTCCGGAAAAAAACGGATCATATTTGGAGGATATCCACCCGGACATGCCGGGAGTCAATTCTTTCAACAGTTCCGGAGAAAGCGTTTTATCGGACTGCTGATTTGAGGGATCGAACAGGATGTTCCCGCCATCATTCACCAGAACCGTGTGGGCCGTTTTTCCCGCCCGGGCCAGCGCGAGAGAATGAAAGAGCAACTGGGCGTTATGAATCATGTAAAAAGCCCCGATGGCCTTTCCATTTTTGAGGATCGGCGTGCCTACGGAAAAGGTTTTCGTTCCAAGGTCGGAATTAAATTCGATATTGCTCAGATAAGACTGGCCCTTTCCCGCCGCAAAGGTTTTCTGCCACCAGACGGTCTGTCCATAGGAATAGTGGGCGGGGCTTTTATTGGCCGCTACAAGAGCGCCCTGCGCATTGGTTACAAGAACCAACGTGTGCAAATTATTGTCTTTTTCACGCCCAAGAAACGAGTTGAGATAAAATGACGCCCGGTTGTTCTGCACATCCAGAAGGTACGCGTCAAACCCTGACGCGGTAACCCAGCGCTGTTCTATCTCCGCGATTCGTCCCTTGATTTCCGTATCGGACAATCCATTATAAAACTGATTGGATTCTTCCACCGCGGAGACAATGCTGTTGGAGGAGGCAAGAAGCACCGCTTCTTCCAGATGATTCCGGATCAGGGTATCGATCGTATCGCTGGCCGACTCGGCAAGGTCCTTGAAATTCGTCCCGATCGAGTTTCTTAATGTCTCCCTTCCGATGAAATAGACTGAAAGGAGGACCAGAACGACCGAAGTCAATCCCACACCGAGGATGGAAACGACCAGTTTCTTCCGCAAACCTGTTTTTCTAATCGTTTCCATATCTACTTTTTATTACGGAATCCTTCTTTCATCGTTTTTTGGGAAAAATAGTCGTCCTTCAGGCCCGAGTCCACTTTGATCTCGGAAATATTCAGCGTGGTCGTATTCGGGCGAACAGCGCTGGAAGCCAGGACCTTTTCCCAAATCCACGCGTTTTTTACCTTTTTCCAGGTAATGGTCTGCTTTTTGACCAGGGTGTTTTCCAGGTCAAAATAGTCCACCCGCTCCTTTAAATTCTGGTCTTTGGATATCCATAACTGCGCTTTACCGTAGGGATAAGACGGATCCTTGTGGCGCGGAACCGATTCTACCACATAATAGACTTTCCTGGAGAAAGTTTCTTCCCTCAAAAAACGGTGGGAATCAAGATCAAGGGGACGGGCCATCATATCCGACGGCTTGATGTCCGAATCCTGGAACGATTCGTCCCTGTTCTCGGTATCCGGCAGTTGTTCTATCTTTTTGAGCATCGGAATATAAAGCCATGCTTCGTTCTTTTTTCCGGAACCCGGTCTGTAAAACCATCCCATAAAACTGGAGCCGCTCGTTTCCGGAGGATATTCCTGAAAAATGACCACCTTGGAATCAATTCCGTTTTTCCCCTTGAAATTCTTCCAGGCCC
>DATNMI010000575.1:0-2719 GCA_035602375.1 Nitrospiria bacterium
AGAGTATCCAGGTAAAAGAGGGTCCGGAGAAAACGTTCAGTTTGATTCATTCCCTGGAGGAATACTTGAGCGGAAAAAACGCGAGGCGGTTCATGACTTTATTCGAAATCGAATCGAATCCCGATTTCGTCCGCATCGTGACCGCCAATGGCGGGAGCGCCGCCGATCTCGGTCTTTTGCACCGGAATACGATTGAGACCCTGATGAGCCTTGAAAGCCTCGGCGATTTTTGTCTGAAGGCCATGGAAGTCCTGATTTTTATCTCACAGGAGAGTTCTGTAAACATTCACCCGCTTTTTGGTCCTTCTCTGGAGGCTTTTTTAACCCATCTGGAAGAGATGGCCTCTTCCCGGTTAAACCAGTTCCATTCTGAAGACCCCACGGAATATTTTCAGGTTTTGAAACACTCCATCCAGCCGCTCCGGGTTCCTTTTGAAGGAACGCCTCTGAAGGGGCTCCAGACCCTTGGGTTTCTGGAAACCCGGAATTTAAGGTTTGACCGGGTGATCATTCTCGACGTTAACGAAGAGGTGCTTCCGGAAGCCTTCGGAATAGAAATAATTCTTCCGCCGAAGGTTCGGAAGATTCTGGGGCTCCCCTCGCACGAAGAACGTGAAAACTTGTCCGCCTACTACTTTGACACCCTGATCCGGGGGGCCAAAGAGGTCCATTTCTTTTATGTCGAGAATAACCGAATGGAAAAAAGCAGGTTTTTAGAACGGATCCTCTGGGAACAACAAAAGAGAGATCATATCGAAGAAGCATCCAGCCTGATTCAATCAATCTCCTATACCGTCAATCTGAGGAGCGCCCGGCCTCAGGAGGTAGAGAAATCGGAAAATACGCTCCATTTCCTTAAAGGTTTCAGGTTTAGCGCCGCGTCTCTTCAAACCTATCTCTTTTGTCCGCTGAAATTTTATTTTCATTATCCCCTTCACCTTTCACCTAAAAAAGAGGCCCCAACAGAACATGAAAGAGAAGAGATTGGAACCCTGGTCCATGAAATTCTCCACGACTATTTCAGGGAAAAACAGGGCCGGCCGTTGACCCCGGCTGACCTGAGCGCCGAAGAGATGGAACAACAGGTTTATCGGAAGTTCGAATCTGAATATGGAAAAGAGCTTTCGGGCCATACCTTTCTGATGCGCGGCCAGGTCACCGGACACCTGATCGATTATCTGGCGCATGTGGAGCTTCCGAAAGTCAAGGCGGGGAGGGTGGAAATTATCGGGCTGGAGCAGAAAGTAATGATCGAACGGCGGGGCTTTACTCTATCCGGGAAGATAGACCGGACCGAAAGCAGGAATGGACAGATCGTGGTGCTTGATTACAAGACCGGTTCCAATCCGCAAAATTACGCGATCCGTTTCGACCGTCTGGTTCCGGAAGAGCGGGAGAGCTACCGGAGAGCCATCAAGAGCCTTCAACTGCCATTCTATCATTACCTTTATTCCGAGGCGGAAGGCGTCTCTCCTGCGGAAATGGAGAGTTCTTATCTGTTCCTTGGGAAAAAGAAGCTGGATAAAAGCGCGGAGGTATCTTTGTTTCCCGATGGTTCGAAAAAATTGGCCAGCTTTGAAGCATTGACCCAAGTGATCTTTAACCTCTTAAACGAGATTTGCGACCCGTCTGTACCTTTCTTCGCGGAAACCGATGAAGGCCGGGCCTGCCAAACCTGTGAATATCAGCCGATCTGCCACTCCCGGCAGGATTAAATCTGTGGATAAAATCATCCGGTGACTTTAGGGTTCATTCAGGCCATACCCCCGAAGTTAACACCTACTAGTTCTCAATATTTGAAAGTTTGAAATTTGAGGATTACCAAAAATAAGTGTGGAGAATCGAAAATTAGATTTCGATTTACCAAACCGGTTTTTATTAAACATGGGCGTACCGTTAAGTAGGATCATATTTGAGACGGTAACCTATCCCAGGCTCATTAATGAAAAAGCGGGGTCGTGTTGGATCTTTTTCAAGCTTATGTCTAAGCTGGGTCATATAAACACGAAGATAAGAAATTTGGTCTACATACTGAGGTCCCCACACCTCTCTTAAAAGCTGAGTGTGAGTGATCACCTTCCCTGCATTTCGGACCAGAACATTTAACAAGCGATACTCAATGGGAGTCATGTGGATCTCTTTGTCGTCAAGAAAAACCTGCCGCTTGGATAAATCAACTTTTAAGTTATCGAAAGTAAAGACCGGTTCTTGTTGCCCGGCACCTTGGACTGCACTGTGCCTCAAACCGACACGGATTCTTGCTAGAAGCTCGCCTGCACTAAATGGTTTAGTGAGATAATCATCTGCTCCCAAATCGAGAGCCCGAATTTTATCCTGATCTTGCCCTCGCGCTGAAAGGATTATGATAGGCAGGCGAGTCCATTCACGAAGCTTCTTAATCACTTCCAGTCCATCAAGGTCAGGAAGCCCAAGATCAAGAAGCACCAGTTCTGGATTACAAGTAGCAGCCTGTCTAAGTCCCTCCTGCCCGGTTTCAGCCTCAACCAGCCTGTAACCTTCGCTTTGCAAGCTTGCCCGCAGGAAACGCCGCACCTGAGGTTCGTCTTCAATGAGGAGAATAAGTCCCCTATCCTGAGTCATCATAAACTCTTAAATATCCATTTCGTGTTGGGGCATAGATGGCTGGCCTTCAATGGGTAAAGTGAATCGAAATATGGCTCCTCCCCCGGGCCGATTCTCAGCCCAGATCCGCCCGCCG
>DATNMI010000576.1:0-1982 GCA_035602375.1 Nitrospiria bacterium
TTGTCTTGTAATGTTTCCCTCCCGTATGATAAATTAAACCATTTCCAACCTTGTTTTAACTGGACAGAATGATCTATCCGACATTTAAAGAATTCAAGGAAAAAGCCCGGGAAGGGAACTTGATCCCGGTCTGCCGGGAAATCCTCGCTGATTTTGAAACGCCGGTGACGGCGTTTTTAAAAATCAACCGGGGCGACTTCTCCTATCTCCTCGAAAGCGTGGAACAGGGGGAAAAGATCGGCCGATACTCCTTTATGGGGAGCCGTCCTTCCCTTGTCTTTCGGAGCAAGGGAGACCAGGTGACTCTTTTGCGGGATGGTAAAAAAGAGCGCCATGACGGGGTCTCTGATCCGCTGAAAATGCTGGAAGAGATTATGAGCGCTTTCAAGCCGGTCCGGATCGAGGGGATTCCCCCTTTTCATGGGGGAGCGGTCGGGTTTATCTCCTATGATGCCGTAAGACTGATGGAACGGCTTCCCGACGCACTCCCCGATCCACTCAAGGTCCCGGATCTTTTTTTTATGATCACCGATACGCTTCTTGTCTTTGATCATATTAACCACAGGATCAAAGTCATTTCCAACGCGGTCATCGGAAAGAAGCTGAAAAAATCGTATGATGATGCCGTGGAGAAGATCGAAGACCTGATCCGGCGGATCCGGGCTCCCCTCCGCATCAGGAAAGAGAGCAAGCGGAAAAAGGCCGGGCGGATGCACTACGAAACAAGCCGGCAGGAGTACCTCCGGGCGGTGGACCAGGCCAAGGAGCATATCCGGGCAGGGGACATTTTCCAGATACAGGTTTCTCAAAGAATTTCCAAAGCGCTCTCAGTCGAATCTTTTGACCTGTACCGGGCCCTCCGGCAGGTGAATCCCTCTCCCTACATGTTCTACCTGAAGATGAAAGAGCTGGAGATCGCCGGGTCTTCCCCGGAACTCCTGATCCGAATGGTGGATGGACATGTGGAAACCCGTCCGATCGCCGGGACCTATCCGAGGGGAAGAAATCCGGAGGAGGATGTGGAGCTTGAGAAAAAGCTTCTGGCCGATCCCAAGGAGAGAGCTGAGCATGTAATGCTGGTCGATCTTGGAAGGAACGACCTTGGCCGTGTTTGCGATTTTCATTCGGTTCAGGTCAACGAGTTTATGGTAGTGGAGCGTTATTCGCATGTGATGCATATTGTGTCGAATGTTCAGGGGAGGCTGGCCCATGGCAAAAACGCTTTTGATGTTCTCCGGGCCGGATTTCCGGCTGGAACCCTGACTGGCGCCCCGAAGATCAGGGCGATGGAGATCATAGAGACGCTTGAGAAAAGCAGGCGGGGATTGTATGGCGGCGCCATCGGTTACTTTTCTTTCTCCGGAAACCTGGATACGGCCATTGCGATACGGACGATGGTGATTCAGAAAAACAAGGTCTACCTTCAGGCCGCCGCGGGGATTGTGGCCGATTCGGTTCCGGAAAAGGAATATGAAGAGACCTTGAACAAGATGAAGGCGTTGATGAAAGCGATTGAACTGGCTGAAAATGGCCTGCAACCATAGGGACTGATTAAGACCGATGATTCTTGTTATCGATAATTACGATTCTTTTACATACAACCTGGTTCAATACCTCGGGGAACTCGACCAGTCCCTCGAAGTCCGCCGGAACGATGAAATCTCGATTCCTGAAATCGAGTCGATGAAGCCTTCCAGGATTGTGATCTCTCCGGGACCGGGAGCTCCGTGCGACGCCGGTATTTCAATTGAACTGATCCGGAAATTTTCCGGGAAAATCCCGATTCTGGGGGTCTGCCTCGGACACCAGGCGATCGGCGAGGCGTTCGGAGGCGAGGTGGTAAGAGCGCCGAGGCTGATGCATGGGAAGACATCTCCGGTTCATCATGACGGCAAGACAATTTTCAAGGGCCTCCCCAACCCGTTCGAAGCAACCCGCTACCATTCGCTCATCATCCGGCGCGAAACGCTTCCCGACTGCCT
>DATNMI010000577.1:0-1521 GCA_035602375.1 Nitrospiria bacterium
CTGTCTTGGCCAGGGGACGAATAAAAGAGGGAATATTTTCCAGCCGCTGGGTAGCGCCGGGGGTCCATTCAAAGCCGTCCTGATCGTTTTTCGATTCGTCAATCACAGCAGGGGTCACGACCTGATAGCCGTTCTTCTTCGCAAAAGCTTCAATCCCGCTTTTCACCATCGGCTTCACAAAATCCGGGATTTTAGACATTCTCTCTTCCGCTTCCGGAGACCAGGTCAATTTGGAAGGGGCGTTCCCCTCTTTCATCCCCGAAATCATTGATGAGAATGGACACTTTCCGGCGCTCTCGGCAACAGCCTCGGCAACCGCGGGCGAAGCCGCAGATTTCATCGGGGCGCTCTCCGCCCGTACCTGCTGTTCCATCGCCGTCTCTTTCATTGAACTGCGGGTCAATTCGAAAGGTTCAGCCGCTTCAGTCCTTCCGCCCAGCTTGACGCCGAGCGCACTGACCATCTGGGTCTCTCCCGGATTGGTCACCATGGCCACCCTGTTGCCGCAGGAGGCGCATTCAAACATGACCCCGAGCGAATCCTCACCCGGTTTTTCAACTTTTTGAAACACCATAAAAGACTCACACTTCATGCAGAGAAATTTCATTAGGTCTCCCTTGTCAATTCGCCTTAAGCCAGACAGCTTAAGCGCTTTTAATATTTAACTTATCAGACAGTATGGCGGCGATTTCCTCAAATCTCGATACAGCCGGATCGGAGGGGTTCGAGAGCGGTTCCCCTTTGTCACAGGCCCTGCTCATTTGCCGGCTGAACGGAATCCTTCCCAGAAGCGGAACGTTCAATTCCTTGCACAACGCCAATGCGTCCCCTTCAAACAGCTCATTTTCCTTGCCACAATCCGGACAGGCATACCCGGACATGTTCTCAACCAGACCGAGAATTCTGATCCCGAGGTCCCGCGTATAGTTGATCGATTTCCTGACCACGTCTCCGGTAACCTCAGAAGGTGTTGTTACAACGACAGCCCCGTCCAGATCAGGAATAAAATTGGCAATTGCCGGAGGTTTGTCGGCGGCGGCTCCCGGCGGAAGATCGACCAGTAATAAATCGAGTTCTCCCCACGCCACGTCGGCGATGAATTCGCGGATTACGTTCATTTCAAGCATTCCAAGCCAGACAGGGGAGAGGTCCATCGACCCTTTCCATTGAACCGGATTCTCTTTCTTAAGAAAGAATTCCATGGAGGCCACTTTGATGCCGTTCCGGTCTTCAGGCGGCAGAGCGCCGTTGGAACTGATGACGAACTTCTCGCCGTTCATCCCAAGCATCTTCGGAACACAGGGTCCGTTCAAATCGACATCGAGAATTCCGACTTTCAAGCCCCGGCGGGCAAATGTAACGCCGAGATTGACCGTCGTCATGCTTTTCCCGACGCCCCCCTTGCCGCTTAGGACCAGGATCTTTTTCTTGACCCGCCCCATTCTGGTCTTGACAGCCAGGGACTGGTCGACCAGCTGTTTCATCACCTGGGCATCATCCGGGTATTGGAGCTTGTTCAGG
>DATNMI010000579.1:0-1384 GCA_035602375.1 Nitrospiria bacterium
TAGTAATTAAAAAATCCCTTTCCTGATTTCACCCCCAAATATCCGGCGCCCGCCATTTTTTTAAGCAGATAGGCCGGCCAGAACCGCTCGCCCAGCGTCTGGCTGAACTCTTCAAGTCCGGCAAGTACTTTATCAATTCCGATCTGATCGGCGTAGTGGAGAGGCCCCCCCTTGTCCTGGGGAAATCCGACTCCGGCCATCATCGCAATATCGATATCGTTTGCCGAAGAGATTCCCTCCTGAAGGGCCATGACCGCTTCATTGATCATCGGATAAATCATTCTTTCCATCGATAGTGAAGTGGTTTTAAGCGCTTTCCTTTTCCGGAATTCCAGGACCAGTTTTTCGAGTTCCTTTTCCTTTCCGGAGTCTCCGCCGTAAAATCCAAGCCCGTTCTTTTGTCCAAGCCTTCCCGCCTTGACCATTTCCGGAAGGATTGGGGCCGGGGCCATTCGCGGTCCATAAGCCTCATGGAGAATATGGGAGACTTTCTCCGAAATATCGAGTCCGATCATATCGGAGAGGGCGTAAGGTCCCATCGGCATTCCGGTCTTGAGAACCAGATCGTCCAGATCCCGGATCGTTTTTAACGGATTATCGCTTTCTCCCAGCGCGATAGCCGCTTCGTTCAGGTAGGGCATCAGGAGGCGATTGACAAGAAAGCCGGGACACTCTTGTACCTTGATCGGTATCTTCCGGAGACTTTCAGAGAGGGCGACGACATCATCCACCGTCTCCGAGGATGTGGCAATTCCCGGAATTACCTCCACCAGCTTCATGACATGGGCGGGATTGAAGAAATGCATGCCGACCACCTTTTCCGGCTTCTTGACAGCCGAACCGATTGCGGAGATCGAAATAGACGACGTATTTGAAGCAAAGATCGTAGTGGCGGGACAGATTCCTTCAAGTTCCTGAAAGAGATTCTTTTTGACCTCCATATCTTCGTAAATCGCTTCAATCACAATATCAACATCGGAGAAATCATCGTAATTGGTTGCTCCTGTAACCAGATTCATTTTCTGTTCCATCTCCCCGGATGTCATTTTCCCTTTCTCGACCCGGCTCTGGTAGATCTTTCGGATTGTCTCCAAACCCTTCTTGACCACGTCTGGGCTCGTGTCCTTCAGAATAACCGGAAGACCGGAGTAGGTGATGACCTGGGCGATCTGGGCGCCCATGGTGCCGGCGCCGATCACAGCCGCTTTATAGATATACATTAAAACACTCCCGTATTTTTAAGCCGGAAGCTGGAAGCTCGAAGGTGAAAGTTGGTTTGAGCTTTGAGCCTCGAGCTGAATGATCATTTTCTTTCAAGGACCATGGCGGCCCCCATCCCCCCCCCCACACACAAAGACACCAGGCCCAAATTTAAATTCCGCCG
>DATNMI010000582.1:0-4313 GCA_035602375.1 Nitrospiria bacterium
ATCATCGCCATCCTCGGCATGGACGAACTTTCCGAAGACGACAAGCTGACCGTGGCCCGCGCCAGGAAGATTCAGAAATTCCTCTCCCAGCCTTTCCATGTGGCCGAAGCCTTTACCGGATCTCCGGGAAGGTATGTCAAACTGAAAGAAACGGTCAAAGGATTCAAAGAGCTGGTGGAAGGCAAGCATGACAACCTTCCGGAACAGGCCTTCTATATGGTGGGTACAATCGAAGAAGCGGTGGAAAAGGCCGCCAGACTGAAGAAATAGACATGAGTGGAAAAATTCATCTTGATATCGTTACGCCCGATCGGCTGATTATCAGTGAAGAAGTGGATGAGATCGTGGCCCC
Organism: Nitrospiria bacterium; assembly: GCA_035602375.1. Lineage (GTDB taxonomy): Bacteria > Nitrospirota > Nitrospiria > JACQBW01 > JACQBW01 > DATNMI01. Next base: position 353 of record DATNMI010000582.1, read on the forward strand.
CGGAACGCTCGGGGATTTTGGGGTCCTGCCGGGGCACGCGCCCTTCTTTTCAACCCTCAGGATCGGCGAGCTAAGCTACCGGAAAGCGGACCAGACCCATTTTATGGCAATCAGCTGGGGATTCGCCCAGGTCTACCAGGACAAAGTCATTGTTCTGGCGGAAATTGCGGAAAAGCTTGAAGAAATCGATCTGCTGAAAGTTTCCGAAGCCATCGCCCGGGCGGAGGGAAAAATCCTTTCCGCCGGCGACAACCTGACGATTCTCGATGAGGCCCGCACCAGCCTCGAAAAAGCAATGAACCGCAAAGCCATTGCGGAACGAAACCCGCGTAGTTCCTCCGGCCGTTAAAACCGGCACAGCTCGCGTCTTTTTCAGGAAAACTCTTCAGCCCGGACATCGAGGGCGTCCCGAAGGCTGTCCCCCAGAAAATTAATTCCCAGTACCGTCACCATGATGGCCAGGCCTGGGAAAATGGTCAAATGAGGGGCCAGCAGGAGAAACTGCCGTCCCTCCGCCAGCATCGATCCCCACGAAGGCGTCGGAGGCTGGACCCCCAATCCGAGAAAACTCAATCCCGCCTCCGCGACAATCGCCCCCGCCATTCCGAAAGTCGCTTCCACCAACACAGGCGCCAGGATATTGGGAAGAATGTGAAGGGCTAAAATCCGAATCGGCGGAGCGCCGATTGAACGGATCGCCTGAACATATTCCATCTCCCGTAACGAGAGAACCTGTCCCCGGATGATCCTCGCATAGCCGACCCATCCCATCAGGCAGAGGGCAAAAAGAAGATTCTGAAGACTGGGACCCAGCACCGCCGTAATGGCGATGGCCAGAAGAATTCCGGGAAATGCCTGGAAAATATCGACCACCCGCATCACGGTCTCATCCACGATTCCCCCGGCGTAACCTGAAACCGACCCGATAATCACTCCCAGAATCAATGAAGCTGTGACGACGGTCAAGCCGACCAGAAGGGATATCCTTGAACCGAAGATGATCCGGCTTAAAATGTCTCTTCCGAGCTTGTCCTGGCCCAGGAGATGATGCGCGGAAGGGCCCTGAAGCCCTTCGGTCATATGGAGGACCGCGGGATCATGCGGGGCAAGTATTCCCGCCAGAAGCGCCGAAAGACAAAGCCCGGCCAGGACAACCATGCCAAACCAGGCCATTTTATTTTTAAAAAAGTTCATTTGTGATATTTAATCCTCGGATCGACCCAGCCATACAAGAGATCGGTTCCCAGGTTGATAAAGACATAGGAGAGGGCGATCAGGAGAACACACCCCTGCACTAACGGATAGTCCCTGGAGTTAATGGCCTGAATCGTCAGCCGTCCTATCCCCGGCCATGAAAAGATCGATTCCGTAATGATGGAGCCTGCCAGCAGAGCGCCGAATTGAAGCCCTAATACCGTGACAACGGGGATCAGAGCGTTTCGGAGGGCATGTTTGACCGTGACGACCCGTTCTTTCAGGCCTTTGGCGCGGGCACACAGAATAAATTCCCGGTTTTTTACTTCGAGGAGACTGGAGCGGATCATCCGGGTCAGAATCGCGGACATGCCGAGGCCGAGCGTTATGCCGGGGAGGACAAAATCGAGAAGGCCTTCCTTGCCGGAAACGGGAAAGAGGTTGAGTTCGACGGAAAAGAACAGAATCAAGAGGGGCCCGAGCCAGAAATTGGGAAGGGCAACCCCAAGGAGCGCGAAGAACATGGAGAAGGAATCGACGATTGAATACTGTTTCAGCGCGGAAAAAATTCCAAGCGGAAACGCGATAGTGGCCGCAACCAGCATTGAAAAGAGGGCAAGCTCAATCGTGTTGGGATAGCGGGCCAGAAGAAGGGACAGGACAGGCCGGTGGCTATGGATGGAACGTCCGAGATCCCCTTTAGCCAAACCCGTCAGAAATTCGAGATACTGCCTTCCGATCGGCTGGTCGAGGCGAAGCTCTCTTTTCAGGCTCTCCTTGTCAGAGACCGACGCGGTTTCCCCCAGCATGATGTCGACCGGGTCCCCCGGAATCAGATGAATCAGGATAAAAACGAGCGTCACCACGCCCAGTAGAACCGGGATCAATAAAAAAAGACGCCGAACAACAAAAGAGGCCATGCGATATTTTCCAGTCTCACGATAGAGAGGAATTGACTTGCGTTTGGTTTCAGGTAAAATTATACCATGAAATTAAATTCGCCCAGGATTTCACAGGAAGATATTCTAACCCAACTCAGGTCCAAAGTTGAACCGCAAATAAAGTCCGTAAAAATCATCGCTCTCGCCGGCGACGCCTCCAACCGCTCCTATTACCGTCTTGAAGCCGAAATCGATCATTCGGCGCCCAGAACTTTTATCCTGATGGTTCTGGCAGATCCGGAGCCTTTTAAACAATCGGAAGAAAAAGTGAGCGGAAAGGGTGAAACCCTGGAGATCCCTTTTATCAATATTCAGCGGTATATGCGTTCCGCGGGAATTGCGGTTCCCGAAATCTATTATCACGACGTTGTCAAAGGATTCATCTATCTGGAAGATCTGGGAGACCTGACTTTTGAGCAAAAGGTCAAAAAGGGTCCAGCCTCTGACTGGACAACCTTTTACCGGCGGGCAGTCGACCATCTGATCAGGATTCAGAACGCCCGGAGGGAGGCTGGCCCGCAATGTATTGCGTTTGACCGGGGATATGACCGGAACCTTTTGAACTGGGAATTCGACCATTTTATTGAATTCGGAATAGAAAAACGGGCTAATGCAACGCTTCCGCCGGATGAACGTGATTTTATCCGGAATGCCTTTGCGGAGATGTCAGACAAGATCGCCTCGGAAGCGCAGGTGCTGGTCCATCGGGACTACCATTCCAGAAATCTGATGGTCCAGGGGGAGAGACTCCGGGTCATTGATTTCCAGGACGCGCTACTTGGACCTCCACAATATGATCTCGCCTCTCTTCTTCGGGATTGTTACATGACCCTGTCTGAAGACCTGATCGACCAGCTCGTGGAATACTATCTGGACCACGCCGGCGCTCTGCCGGTGAACCGGAAATCGTTCCGGTACCTGCTCGACATCGCATCCCTTCAGAGAAACATGAAGGCGGCGGGAAGATTTGTCTTCATCGACCAGGTTAAAAAGAATCCAAACTTTCTTCAATATGTTCCAAAAGCCCTGAAAGACATTTCCTGCAATCTTGCGAAATACCCCGAGTTCAAGGATTTAAAGACAATGCTCGCGAAGTACATCCCCGAGCTCGAATCATGAAAGCCATGGTGCTTGCCGCCGGTCTTGGCACCCGAATGGCCCCGCTGACGCAAAAGACCCCCAAGCCTCTGATTCCCTTGAATGGCAAGCCTTTTCTCTTTTACACTCTGAAATATTTGGCCCATTACGGAATACGCGAAATTGTCATCAACCTCCACCATCTGGGAGACCAGATGCGGGCATTCCTGGGAGACGGCGCCTCCCATGGCGTAAAGATCGTCTATTCCGAAGAACCTGAAATCCTGGGGACTGGCGGAGGAATTAAAAAGGCTGAAAAGCTGCTGGGAAAAGAGCCGTTTCTCGTGATAAACTCGGATCTCCTGACGGACATCCGACTGGACCATTTTATTCGATTTCACTTTGAAAAGAGGGGGTTGGCCTCCCTGGTCTTACGGGAAGACCCGCTGGTCGACCGGTACGGCGCAATTGAAATTAACGGTTCAAGCCGGATCAGGAGAATTTTAGGAAAAGGGGCCGAAGATTCCGGTCCTTTGCAAAAGCGGATGTTTGCCGGAATCCATATTCTGGACCCCGCAGTTCTCGAAGTTGTCCCTCCGGGGATCTTTTGTTCGATTACCGATACCTATATTGACCTTCTTTCGCAAGGCGCCGCGCTTTATGGATTTGAAACGGCTGACTACTGGGCCGACATCGGAAATCTGGATCAATACCGGCAGATCAACGCCTCGATGGCGGATAACAAAATC
>DATNMI010000585.1:0-1064 GCA_035602375.1 Nitrospiria bacterium
GGCTTTTCCCGGCCCCAAACCGACCTTGAAAGATCCCGCCAAACACCAGAGTGTAAACCGCCAGCGTCACCAGCGGAGTGGCCACCGACCAAAAAATTCCCAAATAGGTCCCTAGATACCGGCCAAATATCTCGCGATAGCTCAGATGCCTGATCAGCCCCCAGTTACGAAAGATGACCTGCACAGCGCCGGGGGATGGGATCAACAGTCCCTTCCTATCCATTTGCTGTCTAAGTGCACCTCGGGCTTCCATGGCCGGGAATTTGGCGACGTTCGGATAAGAAGCAAAAGATTTTATTCGTACCCAAATGCAGAAAGAAACCCTTTGAGATGTTCTCAGCCCCATTTCTTCCGTTTGCTCCCTTCACTGGGGACACCTTGTGTCCTGTCCAGAATGGCACGAAGATAAGGCCGTTTGGGATGTTTTTTTTGCCCCGCAGGGGCTGTAGGATTCAGCCCAGAGTTTCAACCCTGGGAAACATCCGAGAAAAGCGGTTCGCCCTGAAAGGGCGAGAGATCACGTGGGCCAAATGCGTCCGATTGCTACCGAAAAGGGGAAGGGGGTATTTGTTAGGCAGAGAGACAATCTCCCAAGGCTAAAATAGAATGGAGGCCGAATTGCCCTTCTAATCCTCCGTCCGACTATCTAGCTACCATTGCAGATCGGCTTCATACCCTCCCAGAACCAGCAGTTTCCCGTACCGGCGTTTGAACGCTTCTTTCACTTTCTTGGTAAAATGGTTCTTCCAGTCCCCAGCAATCCCTTTTCTGTAATGCATTTCGAGATTCTCCGCTCCCGGGGACCTGCCACCGGACAACGCCTCGAATCGGCAATTAATGATTGCCTGACGGAGAACCGCTTTTGACACCTCAAGCTTGCACCTGTTTAGCAGGGTCTCTTCAAGGATTTGAATGTCATTAACCAAGAGGTCTTCATACCTAATCCAAGGTTCTCCGCTTTTTACCCAAGTTTCGAAGATTAAGGCATTCCAGGGCATCCATTGGCGTATCATCCAAAGAAAACCATCTTCCTTGCTCATCCCGGAGAGTTTACGCCGGACGAG
>DATNMI010000586.1:0-1344 GCA_035602375.1 Nitrospiria bacterium
CAGGTTTTTCATGGCCAGGTATTATGGACGCCCGGGACTGTGTGGTCTTGCGATCCTAAATCCCGCACAGAATATTGCCGAGATCCCCGTTCTTGCGCCGGTATAGAACATTAATATTTCTTTCCTCATCATCCATGTATATAAAAAAATCCTTCTGGAGGCTTTCCATCTCGATAATGGCCTTCTCGCGGCTTACAGGTTTCAGCGCCAGGGTTTTCTCCTTCACAATTTTCAGAAACGGCCGGGGCTCGGCGGGGGGCTCCCCGGGCAGTGTCCGGACTGATTTTCTGGGCCTGTGATCAGTCAGCTTTTCCTTATATTTTTTGACCTGCTTTTCGAGCTTGCCGACCGCCTTGTCAATCGTGGAATACATCTCTTCGGTCTCTTCCTCGGCGATCATCGTCGATCCGTCGAGAAAAAGCGTTATTTCGGCATGATGCCGGTATTTTTCAACCTCAAGAATCACCTGTGCCTCTGAAATCTTAAAATGATATTTTTCAATCTTGTCAAGGCGGGATTTGATGTATTCTTTAAGGGTTGGCGTGATTTCCAGATGCCGCCCGGTAATCTGAATTTTCATAATCAGTCCTTTCTTCAGTCGTTCCCGAATTTTCGAAGGCCGCCGCACCTGTCAGGGAAACAGTTTTTTTCTCAATGTGGCAGGAGGGATATTCAAAAGCGTCCGGTATTTCGCGACAGTGCGCCTTGCCACGTCAATTTGATTCGTTTTTAAAACGTTGACGATATCCTGGTCCTTAAGCGGTTTTCGGCAATCCTCCGCCAAAACCAGTTTTTTTATCATGTCTTTCACGGTCAGAGACGAGAGAGAGTCTCCATCGCCATGCGTTCTTTGAATGCTGCTGTTAAAAAAATATTTGAACTCAAACAGCCCTTGCGGGGTATACATATATTTATTGGTTGTCACCCTGCTGATGGTAGACTCGTGCATCTGGATATCCTCAGCCACCTGTTTCAAAATCAAGGGTTTCAGGCAGGACATCCCCTTGTCAAAAAAGTCTTTCTGGAACTTAACGATGCTTTCGGCGACCCGCTGGATCGTCCGATTCCTCTGTTCTATGCTCCGGATCAACCAGAGCGCGGACCGGAGCTTGTCATCCAGATAAGAACGGGTCGCTTCCTGATCCTTTCCTTTTTCCCGAAGAAGTTTTCGGTAATAAGAGCTCACTCTTAACTTCGGGAGACCTTCGTCGCTCAGAACTACCGTATAATCCTTGCCACTTTTCACAACAAGAACATCCGGCACAACAACCTGGTTTTCGCTGGTCGAAAACGGTCTCCCTGGCTTTGGCTCAAGGCGTTCAATAATTTTGACCGAATGAAGCG
>DATNMI010000588.1:0-1796 GCA_035602375.1 Nitrospiria bacterium
GCCATGCTCAGTAAAAATCCTCTCTACCTTCTTCCCTTATCGGACCTCTTTTTAAAACTGGGCTCGTCTCCGAACGGATTGACCGGGGAAGATGCCCTCCGGCGGCTTGTTCAATATGGACCCAATGAACCGGCTCCTGAACAAAGAACTTCCCGGATCGTCCAATACCTTCGTTTGTTGGCAAACCCCCTGAATCTGATCCTTTTGAGCGCGTCTCTCATATCCGGCTTTTTAGGAGAATGGGTCAATGCGTCGATTATTATTACGATTGTCCTTCTCGGCGTGACCCTGAATTTTCTCCAGACAGAAAGATCAATCCGGGTCATTGAAGGGTTGAGGGAGATGTTGGCGCCTACGGCCACGGTCTTGCGGGAGGGAACGTGGGGAGATATTCCGCGCAGGGATCTGGTCCCGGGAGACGTTGTGCGGCTGACTTCCGGAGATATGGTCCCGGCTGATGCCCGGATCATTGAAGCCAGGGACGTGCATGTTCAGCAGGCGGCTCTGACCGGGGAGTCGATCCCCGTGGAAAAGGAGGCCGGTCCGGAAGATCTGGGGATGCTCTATCTCGGGACTTCCGTGGTGAGTGGAATTGCCACAGCTTTGGTCGCTGTAACGGGGAAAGAGACCGCCTTTGGGGACATCGCGAAGCTTATCGGCGCGCGCGCCCCCGAAACCGAGTTTGAGCGGGGGAGCCGGAAATTCGGGTTTCTGATCATGCAGACGGTATTTGTTCTGGTCCTCTTTATCTTTATGGTGAGCGCGGCCAAACACCGTGAACCTCTGGAATCGTTCCTTTTCGCGATCGCCCTGGCCGTCGGGTTAACCCCGGAATTTCTTCCGATGATTATTTCAGTGACCCTCTCTTATGGCGCTCTTCACATGGCCCGCAAAAAGGTCATTGTGAAACATCTCTCGACGCTTCAGAACCTCGGGAGTATCGATATTCTCTGCAGTGACAAGACCGGGACCCTGACCCGTGGAGAAATTACGTTGGCGGGCCACCTGGACCCGTTGGGAAACGATTCAGAGAGGCCCATTTTCTATGCCTGCCTCAACAGCCGTTATGAAACTGGAATTAAAAGCCCTCTCGATGCCGCGATCTTGAAGCATTCTCTAGCCGACATTCCTGGTTTTGACAAGCTGGATGAAATACCGTTTGATTTTGAGAGAAAACGTCTTTCAGTCGTTGTTGCACATGAAGGAACTCCGATCATGATTACAAAGGGAGCCCCCGAAGGGATTCTGAAAATCTGCGACCTCTATGAAGTCGATGGCCGTTCCTCTCCGTTTGACGAAGAGGCCCGGAAAAAATCGATGGAGATTTACCAGCGGCTGAGCCAGGAGGGGTATCGTCTGCTCGCTGTGGCTATCCGGACATTTCCTGAAAAAAGACTTTTTAAGGCGGCGGATGAACAAAAGATGACGCTTCTCGGTTTTGTCTCTTTTTCCGACCCCCTGTCAAAAGATTCTACCCAGGCGGTTCATTCGCTTCAGAGGGACGGGGTGACCGTGAAGATTCTTACCGGCGACCATGAAGGGGTGGCGCGCCATATCTGCGCGGAGGTTGGTCTCGATGTTTCAAGGATCGTCCTGGGGGATGAGATCGACCAAATGAGCGACTCCGCTCTGGGAGCGATTGCCGAGAAGGTCACCCTTTTTGCCAGGGTATCTCCCAGCCAAAAGAACAGGATCATTCTCGCCCTGAAGCGCCGAGGCCATGTGGTCGGTTTCCTCGGCGACGGAATCAATGACGCACCTTCTCTTCATTCGGCGGACGTCGGAATTTCCGTTTC
>DATNMI010000589.1:0-6915 GCA_035602375.1 Nitrospiria bacterium
CTATCCACCGGCTCATCGAAGGCGAACAAGCCTGCTTGGTGAGCCAAGAGTTGGCGGACGGTGATGGTCTCTTTTCCCTGTTGGGCAAACTCCGGCCAGTACCTGCTGACGCGCTGCTCGTAGTCGAGCCAGCCCCGAGAATGGGCGACCGCTAGAGTCATTGCAGCCAAGCCCTTGGTTGCCGAGTGGACCAGGACCATGGTGTCCTCTTGCCAGGGCTCACCGGTCGACTTGTTCCGCACACCGCCCCACAAGTCAACGACCTTCTCACCTCGATGGTACACGCAACAGGCGCCGCCCAGTTCGTGTCGCCGGGAGAAATTCTCAGCGAACGCATATCGCACGGCCTCAAAGCCCGCGCTGACATGCCCCTCAATACGGATGCGTTGGGATGATTCCATGGGCGGAGCCCTCCTTCCGGTCAAGCTTAGCACGTCGATTTAAGAGTGACACGGCCTCTAATTCACCGGAGTTACTCGACATATTGAACGAAATCCCGCTTCTTCCCTAACAGGCTTGTCTCCAACCTTATCAGTCGTTGAATCAGACTCTGCGAAGTCGACGGCGAGTGTGAGCGCGTCGCCGCCCAACGTCCGGCATAACCTGCGGCGGTGGAGCGCAGCCCTACACCCCCCGGGACCGACAGCGTGGCCGCTTAACTTTTATTAGCTAGATATAGACAAGTTATCTAAATTTTTATAGTGCTGCTAGGATCTACTGATTGTCAAATCAAAACAAAGAACCCATTATTTGGAAATTTAAAGTTTATTGACGTGATGGTTTTTCTAACGAATTCCAGTAGCTATCTTCTGATATTTGAAATTTAAAAACTTAAGGCTTTCCGGAAGAAACATGGTTTTTGACCAGCATAATATAAAAAATGTGGAAAATTCCTATCTTAATGATGAAATTATTTATTCGAGATTGCGGCGCTGTAATTTGACGAATCTCCCCGCCTCTTTTTCGCCGGATCGGAATTGCTTCGATACATTTAAATCTGTTGGCTCATATTTTCGTGTCGGGAGAATTATTCAATGAAAAAGAGGATGTAAATCTGTTATATAGATAATTGAGAAATATTGGGGATGGGAGGCACTCTCGACAGGATGTCCATTAAATACTGACTTATAACAATTAAAAGAGGTTGCATATGATTAAATCGATTGCATTTACTGCCTATCCAGTCACGGATATGGCCCGATCTAAAGGATTTTATGAGAATGTTCTGGGCCTAAAAGTCGGATACAACTTTAAGGACAAATGGGTGGAGTATAACGTGGCTGACTCTGCCTTTGCGATCACTACGACGGAGATGGGACACCTCCCAGGGGCCAAGGGAGCGGTCGTCGCTTTTGAGGTGACAGACCTGGATAGTTTTGTGAAAACCCTGAAGGATAATGGAGTAACCTTTGTGGCTGATACATTTTCTACTCCCGTCTGTCGGATGGCCGTTATTCAAGATCCAGACCAAAACGACATTACCGTTCATCAGAGACATGGGCACTAGTCCAGTGAATCCTGCAAGCTGGACTAGTCTCTTTTTTTGCAATGGAACGAGGCGATCATTAGGCAGGATAAAATGGCAAGCCAAAATGAACTAAGAGTTCTACTTTCCGGAGGAGACAGAAGATCGGTAGGAAACTCAAATAAAGTTGTTTCACTGGCTTACAGGGATCCAACAATCTTGCCATTTCTGGTGAATCTCCTTGAAGATAAAAATATCTTGGTAAGAATGAGGGCTGCTGATGCCCTTGAAAAAGTAACCCAAAAGAATCGCGATGCATTAAATCCGTCAAAGCCCCAGCTTCTAAGAATCGCCAAAGAATCAAAGGACCAAGAAGTTAAATGGCATTTGGCTCAAATGTTGCCTGGCCTAACTTTATCCCCGGAAGAATCAAAAATCGTCTTTAAACTTATGGAACAGTATTTGAAGGACAAAAGTTCCATTGTGAGAACTTGTGCACTCCAGGCAATGGTCGAACTATATCTAAGGCGGGGAATTTATCGGGAAAGAGCGCAGTTGGCCCTCAAAGACGCTTTTAAAAATGGCACTCCCGCAATGAAGGCGCGGGCTCGGAAATTGAGTCTTTTAATAAAGAACGTCTAAACATCATTTGAACGGCCTTGGGGACACATTCTTAGAAAAATCTCTTGAAGACCCGGCAGATTGCTAAATCTATCCAAAAGTGCAAATCTTTATCCTGACCTTTTAATATTTTTACCTTCCAAAGGCCATTCGACTGCTGTTTTGCAACAAACCAGCCCAGTGCCTTCCTTATTTCAGGTCGGTCCGCCGGAAAACCTAAACGTGACAGACTGTCTAATGCAGAAAGAAGGTCGGTGAACCAAAAGGGATAGGAAAATCCCAGCCAAAATAGGGAAGCCTTTCGATCAGGGTAGTTATCTTTTTGGAATAAATGCGACAGCAACAGTTCTCCAGCGATTTTAGCCTCGGTGCTGTTTTTATATTCAGGATGAGCCGCAAAAGCCCGTAAAACAACTCCCGTAACAAGATGTGAAAAGGGTTTAGACCGATCAGATAATAAAGGTTCACCCCGCAGTGTTTCCACGTCATATTTCTCTTTAACGGTTCGAAATGGAATGGCCCAGCCTCGGTCATTTTGACGAATAAATATTAACCACTGGAATCCCTTTTCAATACGCGGATCATCGGAATAACCTGCTTTAATCAAAAGCTCCATCATGCCAGCAGAATAATTTGGCGAATATTGATTGCCGTAAATCCCCCTGAAATCGCCATCCGTCGTTTGGCAAGAAAATAAATATTTCGCCGCTTTTTGAATCGCGTGGCTTTTTCGGCTGAATCCATATTTTTCAACCAACACCCCTAAATTTCTGTAGGTTTCGAGCTGGTTGTAGTCCTCTTGGGAACGAAGGTTTAGATTTCCACCTCGATAAATCCAAGACCCGTTCTTTTGTTGTTTCCTAATTATCTTCGTGGGTTCGGGCAGCTCCCAGAGCACTTCGATCTTTTCAGACTTTTGATTCAAAAGATTCCGTAGGGTAAAAAAGCTGATTGCCTGATTTTCAGCACTAACCAGAGCGGGAATCGGGTCAAAATTCAAAACCTTTTGCCATCGGCTCATCTTCATTATGGCGAACCTTGCCCCTGAAGGTTGATCAATCGGGTAACTTCCCCAAACAGAATTGTACATGATTGATTATTAATTTATCGATTAGCAAGTGTAACCGACTATATTTTCGGAATGAACAAAACTGAGGAGTTCAGGAAGTTTTCCGCAGTTATCCAACTCAATTTTTAAATCTATGGAATTATGCGAACTTACACTGATTCAAATGAAATTTTGGAAATGATTAAAGGAAAGGCAAGCCCGGGAATTTTTCCCGTATTAGATTTTTACACGAAATTGTTTCGTAACCTAGGCCTTCTATCCCTTTGTAAAGCATCCAAATGATTTGCATAGACCAGACCTACTGATTAATGAAAAAAGCCAGTTTGATGATCATTTGCTTCGATTGACACGGGGCGATTTTGCGATACACTTTTTCTATGAAGCGAGGAGATATCTGGAAGGTGATCGGGATTGTGTGGATGACCGCGGCGGGCTGTGCCAGTCATCCTGTACCGCCATCAGATTTTTCCTCCCTGCATAGCGACACGGAGCAACGGGCTTCTTCTGTTCAAGAAATTGTGATCCGGAACGCCCTCTCGCTTTTGGGAACACCGTACCGCATTGGCGGAATGACGCCCGAGGGTTTTGATTGTACCGGGTTTATCAACTATGTCTATCGCACTTCAGCCAGCATCACGCTTCCTCGAGAGTCTCATGATCTTATTCGGGTAGGAGAAGCCGTATCCGTGGCGGATCTTCGGCCAGCCGACATCGTCTACTTCCGGATTGAACGGCAGAAGCCCCTTCATGTCGGAATCTACCTCGGAGCCGGGAAGTTCATTCATGCCCCCAGTACGGGAGGGAAGGTCAACATCCAGAACCTGAGCCAGGATTACTGGAAGATCCGCTACCTCGGGGGCCGAAGGATCGTTTGAGATGTAATGTAAAATATTATAGAAAAACGTCAATATTGTGAAACGGGAGCGCGATAACCGTCGACGGTACCGGATCCGAAACGAAGCCAGAGCGGATATTTTTGATTACATCGAGCGGTTTCACAATCCAAGGCGAAGGCGACAACTTGAAGAAGCTAAACAGAAAGAGTTACTCTTAACTCAACCGTCTGTGGAAACGGGGTAGAACCCCTTATCCGGAAAGCGGAAGAAAAATAATCACAGATTCGTCTGTTTTAAGGGATTTTATAAATTGGGATAGTTGCAGGATAGAATCTGAATATTTCCCCATAAAGTTTTTAGAATCTAAGTGAGGTGATTTTATTTCTTTATGCTCTGAAGATATTCAATGATATCGGCGATCATCGGATTGGTTAGCAGATCTTCTTTGGGGGACATGATTGTGCCGTGCCGGCCGAACCTGATGACTCTTCCCATGTCAAAAGCCTGAAGGGGGGACATATCCAGGTCAGGCGCCTTGAAGATCTTCTTTGCGGGGCCATCTTTCCCATGGCAGGCGAAACATTTTTCCTTGAAAAGTGTTTCACCTGCTTTAATGTCGGGGGAATATTTCAATGTGCGGACGTATTCCGCTACAGCCAGGATTTCCTCTTCGTTGAGAATATCCTCCCATTTGGGCATTCCCCTTCCGTAGACTCCATATTTGATAATAATAGGGAGCTCCCTTGGCGCAACAAAGAGACGATTAGTTCTAAGATCCCTTGCCGGTTTGGGTCTAATGTTCCTTCCATATTCCGAGACGCTTCCATCCTCTGCATGGCATTTGGCGCAATAGTTTTTAAAAATCTGTTTGCCGTCAGCTCCTGAAGCGGCAGGAGTTTCCAAAGGAATCATCAACATCATGGCAACGACAATGAGTAAAAACCATTTCATTATTTTCCCTCGATTTTCCTTTAAAGACCGTAATCAAAAATAAAATAGATTAATGTGTAAATATGGACTTTAAGAAATATAAAAATCAAGGAAAAAGGTTCAAGGAAAAATCTTGACAGTAATGATCCTTTAAGAGATAAGTTAAAATCATTAATCCGTCAGGAAACCTCCATTGAATCGAAGAGAGTTTTTTAAAATTACGGGAATCTTTACCGCGGGAACAGGCCTTGGGTATCTGATTCGAGAAAAACTTCAGCCTCCTCTTGAACACCTGATTCCTTATGTGGTCCCCGCCGAGGATATTGTTCCCGGAAATGCGACCTGGTATTCGAGCCTCTGCGGAGAGTGCCCGGCGGGTTGCGGGACGATTGTCAAAGTCATGGACGGCCGGGTCAAAAAAATAGAAGGAAATCCTTCTCATCCGGTGAATAAAGGAAAGCTTTGTTCCAGGGGGCAGGCTTCCCCTCAAGGTCTTTATAACCCTGATAGGATTAAGAACCCTTTAAGAAGGATGGGAAATAACCGGAACGGAATATTTGTGGAAACGACCTGGGATGACGCGTTTTCTATCCTTGGAAAAAACCTAAAAGATCTTTCCAAAAACGGAGAGGCTGATCACCTGTATCTGCTGAGTTCGCTCCAGAGGGGACATTTAAATGTTTTAATAAACGACTTTATGGAGGCCTATGGTTCTCCCAATTATTATCAGTATGACCTCTTTAACCATAAGAATCTTGCTTTCGCTAATCAGATATCCATGGGGACTCATGCCCTTCCCCATTATGATCTGGAAAATACAAAATTCCTTCTCTCTTTTGGAGCCGATTTTTTGTCAACATGGCTATCCCCGGTTAATCTGACCGATGGTTTCGGCAAAATGCGTCAGGAAGGTAAAGGGGAAAGGGGATACCATGTCCACATCGAGCCCCGGCTCTCTCTGACCGGAGCAAATGCCGACGAATGGATTCCTCTGAGACCAGGAACAGAAGGGATCCTTGCCCTTGGAATCGCGCAATATATCTTGGAAAGAGGTTATTTTAAAGGCCCGGATAAGGGAGCCTGGACAACTCTTCTTGAAAAATATTCTCTGAAAGCAACTGCTGAAATCACCGAGATCAGTGAACAGAAAATCGTAAAACTCGCGGTCCGGTTTGCTGAAACCAGGCCAAGCCTTGCCCTTGGGGGAGAAACAGTTTCGGCGTGTGAAAACGGAATTTCTTCATTGATTGCAATCAATATTCTCAATTATCTCGCGGGGAATATTGGGATTGAAGGGGGTGTGATTCCAAATCCGGAGGAGTTCATTTCCAGTCAGAAGAATGTTGATAAAACTTTTTTTGATGTCCTACGGGGGCAGGACAAAGAGGCCAGGGTAAAGACGCTGATTTTGCTCAATACCAATCCCGTGTTTACGACGCCAAAATCTTTTAATATAGAACGTCTTTTAGCCGATATTCCCTTGATCGTCAGCCTTTCCAGTTTTATGGATGAAACAACGGCAATTGCGGACCTGGTTTTGCCGATCCATACCCCCCTGGAGGACTGGGGGGATGATTTTCCGGATCCGTCCGCAGGGTTTCCTCTTGCGACAATGAAGCAGCCTGCTGTGACGCCGGTATATAACACCTTTTCGACCGGGGATATTTTTCTTTCCCTTTCCAAAGAAATCGGAATGGGTGAGAAGTTTAAATGGCTGAAATATGTCGATTTTCTGAAAGATTCCTGGAAAGAACTCCATGCCAGGCGGAAAGGGATGTCTGAGAGTTCCTTAACTTTTGATCAATTCTGGAACGATCTTCTCGCCAGGGGTGGCTGGTGGGACTCCGCGGTCTTGTATCCGAAGACAATAACAGTAAGGCCCGATCAGGTTAAACCCTATCTTCGTGACCAGCCTTCCCATTTTGAAGGCGAGAAAGAAAACTTTCCTTTTTACCTTGTTCTCTATCCTCACGCCCATTATTTTGACGGAAGGG
>DATNMI010000590.1:0-1720 GCA_035602375.1 Nitrospiria bacterium
ATCAATCAGGACCGGAAGGGCATCTCCGGCATTCCTTGACAATATCAAGGTGAATTTTTACGGGACTCCCACCCCAATCAAACAGGTCGGCACCCTTAGCATTCCCGACAGCAGGACTCTTCTCATTTCTCCCTGGGACACTTCGCAGATCGTGGAAATTGAAAAGGCGCTTCTTGCATCCGACCTCGGCATCACCCCCTCCAACGACGGCAAAGTGGTCCGCCTCTCTTTTCCTCCCCTGACAGAGGAGAGAAGAAAAGACCTGGTTAAACATGTCAAAAAAATAGGAGAAGAGAGTAAAGTTCAGATCAGAAATGCCCGCAGAGATATCAATGACGAGCTAAAAAAACAGCAAAAAGACGGAAAACTTTCTGAAGATGAATTAAGGAAAAACCAGGACGAAGTTCAGAAACAGATAGACCAGTCGATTGCCAAACTGGACGAACTGATTGTTAAAAAAGAGCAGGAGATTCTCGAAGTATAGACATAACAGTACAACAGGAGGAATCAAAATGACACGATCTTATATATTTAAAAAGTCCCTAATGGTCTACCTTGCGCTGGCCATTTTCTTCGTTTCCTTCCCTTCCGACCTTTATGCGATGTTTCTTTCCTCTCAGGAAACGGTTGCTGGAAATTCAGAAACTGTTAACAGGGACAAGGACATTCAGACGGTTCAAAAAACCCTGGAGTCAAAAATTGTCCGGCAGAGGCTGGCCGATCTGGGATTGACCGCCGACCAGGTATCAAGCAGGTTGGCCCAGCTTTCCGACCAGGACCTACACTCCATCTCTTCAAAAATTGACCAGATGCAGACCGGAGGTGGAGATGACGGCTTGGGGCTCATCGTCGTTCTGCTGGTCGTCGCCATTCTGGTCGTGGTGCTGCTCCAGGTCTCGGGTCACCGAGTGATCGTCACCCGATAAAATCAAAGGCAAGTTGGTGGAAAGATCCATCTGTGATAGGGGCTCAAGTCGCCCCCTTCACCGGCACAGCCGGATGAAGCTTCCCTCTCTCGCTCGCCTTGCTCGCTGACTGCGTCGCCAAAGCGAGAATCAGGCTCCGCCTGTTCGAGCGCAGGAGCACGTGGAGAAGCGAGCCTCCCGGCTGGCTTTGGAAGCGTTTCAACAGCGGACATAATATTATCTTTCAAGCTTTTCCGCGAAGGCTCCCCGCCAATAAGTTGCCGATCCTGCTCCTTTTTTGTCTTCTGGCGTCCGGCTGCGCCGGGTCTTCTTCCCGGCCGGAGATTGACAACAACCGTCCGGAGCAGGCCTATCTCATCCCCGCGGTTCCTTTCTTTCCGCAAAAGGAGCTTCTCTGCGGCCCAGCATCCCTTCAATCGGTTTTTGCGTTTCTGGGAACCGATGTTCCTCAGGATGAAATTGCTCGGGATATCTTTGTTCCAAAAATCAAGGGAACCCTTCATTTTGACCTGGTCCTCTATGCCCGGAAAAAAGGGTTTACCACCCTGACTCCGGAAGGGTCCCTCGATGAAATGATCCGCCAGATCAGATCCAACCGGCCCGTCATCGCTTTTTTGAACCAGGGGACATCACTTTTCCCGCTGGGACATTATATCGTCATTTTCGGGTATGATCAAAGAAACGAAGCCCTCGTCGCGCACTCCGGAACGGACGAATTTGAGCAGATCAAATATTCAAAATTTCTAAGGCAGTGGGAAACAACCGGCCGGTGGATGCTGGTCATTCTCCCGCCC
>DATNMI010000591.1:0-1123 GCA_035602375.1 Nitrospiria bacterium
CGCAAGCGCCGTGGCATAAGGAGCGATGACAAGGTCCTCACTCAGTCCACGTTTAAATCCCAGGCCGGGAACCCCAAAACTTGAGTACCGATAGTCTAAACTGCGTTCCTGGGCGCTATAGGCTGATTCTGAAATTCCCCACGGCACGTTGCATTGCTCACCATATTCAATTTGCCTCCGTACAATCAGATGGTAGCTTTGATCTAAAAGGCTCCCCCTGGGAGACCGCATCAAAAGGGCAGGCATCAGATATTCAAACATGGAACCCGACCAGGAAATCAGCGCTGAACTGTTATACAGCGGGGTCATCGTCCGGCCGAGGTGAAACCAGTTTAAAGGGGAGACATCCCCCTTTGCAATCGCGATAAAGCTTGTCACTCTGGCTTCTGAAGCAAGCATGTCATAGAAGCCCGCATCAAGGCTGCTCCCGTCAACCCGGTAACCAAGCGAGAAAAGCTTTCTCACGGGGTTGAATAGAAAATCAAATTCCATTTCCTCAAAGGTTTTCTGGGTTATTTGAATGATTTTTTCAAGACGATTAACGAGCAACTCAGAAACGCCGGCAGACCGCTTAAGCATTTCAATGAGGATGTCTATTTGAAAAAAGATCTTATTTTGTGCTGTATCCTTAAAAGTTAATTGAGAGCGTAGGAACGTAAGTTCTGAAATAGCCGCTTTGCAGAGATCGGGGAGGCCACTGGGAGTTAAAATGGAAACGGAAGAGAGAAGAACGTTTAGAGAAGGAACTCCCACCAGTTCTGGAGCAATGTCTTCTCCAAGCATACGGGCCCAGGGGATCGACGCGGCGATGTCCCGCATATGACTCTGCATGCTGTTTCGAAGAGTCTCCAGCCAGTTCAGCACATCAGCATTTTGCGGATGTTCAAGCCCCTGATAGAGTGTTTTTGCAATATCAATCCCTGTTTCCATTTGGATCTCAAGCTTCTTAAAGTATGAAATCCACTCTACGGGTGAAGCCGGTCTTGATTTAAGAAGGATGCCAAGCGTAGTCAATTCTTCATCCAGCTGTTTCCGGGTCACAATCTGGGTTCTTCCATCATCAATAACTGTTTTCGCGGATTCTTGAACCAAAAGCAAGGCATCTTCAAGCCCATTGAAAATC
>DATNMI010000594.1:0-1399 GCA_035602375.1 Nitrospiria bacterium
GACTCAATCTCTTCCCCCCCCTTCTGATTGCGGAAAATATTGACATCAGAAACAGCCCGCAGGAGAAGATCCCTCTCTTAACCGCCGGAACAATCCAGATTTCATTCAGCCTCTGGTCGCTCTTTACCGAAGTCCTGGTCCTTCACAAAGTTCAGATCCAGGACGCCGAGTTCCGGGTCATTCAAAGAGACAATGGCAAGAGCAATATGGAGTTTCTGTCCCGGCTGGGCCGCCAGCCGCCTCCCGGCGGAAAAGCGGCGGTTGCTCTCCAGAGAATTACGCTGTCTAACGGATCCTTTGACTGGATAGATCCGGTCGGCAAGCGTTCTTTCAAAGCAAGACAGATTGATCTAAGGGTAGACGCGGACCTCCGGATGGAAACTTTTCAGATTAAAGGCCAGGGAAAAGATATTGTTCTGTCGCTTAAAGAAAACAAGCCATTGAACCTTTCAGCCCTGGAATGGAAACTGGCGGTGACTCCGGAAAAGCTGGAAATCAAGAGCCTCACAGCATCTTTGAGGGAAAATTCCCTCTCCGCAAAAGGAACCATTCAATTTCCATCCCGAAGAACAACAGATCAGCACCTATCCGAATACCTGTTCCAGATTGAAACCGGCTTTAGAATCGACCTCCGGCCGTTCAAAAGAGAGGTAGATTATCTCGCCGGTCATGCCCAATGGACCGGTTCGGTTTCCAGTAACGGCAGAGCGGAAGGAACCGTCGAGGCTCCCGGCATTTTTCTTGAAAAGAAAAAACCGGTCCCCATCGTTGAAAACCTCAAGAGCCATTTTATTTTTTCAAGCGGCGCACTGGTTCTTGACCCTTTATCGGCGGAAATATTCGACGGAAAGCTTCAAGGCTCCGTAACAGCCGCCTTCCGGCAATCCTCCCAGGAGTTTTTCACCAGATTTACGCTCTCCGATTTATCACTCGTCGAGCCGGCGCGGCTGGCATTCCCCCGGAAAGAATCGCTCGCGGATGGCAAAAAACTGACTTTGTCGGGCGAGGTTAGCCTTTCCGGGCCGTCATTTGCGCTTCAACAAGGCCGACTTCATGTCCGGTTGACAGGAAAACAGCCGGGAGCTCTTTCAAGCAAGGATCCATTTTGGGAAAATGGCCTGAGGCTGTTAACCTTTTTTGAAGGAGATATTGAGGCGGATCCCGGCGCCATCAGCTTCAAGAACGTTTCCGCCAATGCGGGAAGTTCCACGCTCTCCGGCGAGGGGCGCCTGGAAAAAAAGGGGCAGATCGCATCCAGCTTCAGAATTCGCCTGGAAAACTCGGGAGAAATCACATCGCTTCTCGGTTATCCCCAATGGGCCGGTAAAATCGAGCTCGATGGAGAAGCGGGCGGCACGATTGACGCTCCGGTTTTTGACGCCGAGGGGAAGGTCATGGA
>DATNMI010000008.1:0-14052 GCA_035602375.1 Nitrospiria bacterium
CTGTCGAGAGAAACCTCTCCATGACATTCGGTGCAATTGACAACGCCGGGGTTGCCTGTTTTTCCGGCAGCGCCGCCCGAACCTTCCTTCTCCAGCACCTTGAATATCATTCCTGGAATAGCCATCCCCAGGCCGGCCCCGATACCGGCGCCAATTGTAGATGCCGCCGCACCCGTTGACCCGTTCCCGGCAGCGGCATCCCCCATGGCTTTGGCCGCCTTGAATTTCAAATATTGATCGAGATCGCCGACTGCGGCCATTCCCGCGCGGTCATCGATCATTTTCTGCACTTCTTCCGGAGGGGTAATCCGGTTGATGAAAAAATCGACCAGTTCCATTCCGTATTTGTTGAAATCCTGGGCAAGGCGGGACTTGATGGCCACGCCCATTTCATCATAATGTTTGGGCAGGTCGGATAGCGTTTCTACCTTTTCCCCCAAAAAATCATTCAATCTGGACACGATGATTTCCCGCAGATAATCTTCCACCTGTCCGGTCGCGAATGTCCCGCCGGTTCCGACGACCGTATTGACAAATAATAAAGGCTGATTCACTTGCATGGTGAAACTTCCAAAAGCCCGAAGCCGGATCAGTCCGAAACCGGAATCCTTGAAGGCCACCGGATCTTTCGTGCCCCAGCGCATATTGGTAAAAACCTTCTGATTGACGAAGTAGACCTCGACTCTGAACGGGCTTTTGAACCCGAAGGGGAGAGAAAGGAGCTTGGTGAGAATCGGAAGGTTCATGGTGGAGAGGGTGTGCCTTCCGGGACCGAAGACATCCAGGCCTTTTCCATCTTTGAAAAAAATAGCCGCCTGTCCCGTTCTCACAACGAGCTGGGCGCCAAGTTTGACTTCAGCAGAGCCGGTTTCCGGATACCGGTGAACAATTCCGGCATCATTTTCTTCATGCCACTCAATGACTTCAATAAACTCAGACATAATCCCTCTCCTAAAAAGGTCCCTGGTCGATCGGTGCCACACCGATTCGGAGTTCTCCTAATTAAAAGTAACAGGATTTATGGGAATGTCAAACGGGGAAATTGGCGGCATCAGGGCCCGATGTCGGAGATTTTTGATAATGGGGACCTGGCTTGCCGAGGCGGGGTTACCTGGCCTGGTCAGGATCCTGATATATCATCAGGTGGGCATAAGGGGTTCCATCAGACATGATATAGGTTCCAAAACTGCCGGGCAAAGAAGGAATTCCGGTTGCTTGTGAATCAAACGGCCAATATAACATCCAGTGAGGCGGTTCTGTCACTGCCTTCGCGCCTTCTTCGGCCTTCATGAGCGTTTTTCCATTCTTTTCAAAATGAAAGCCCCCTCTTGCCATATAGACGATACCGGGAACCGTGGTGGTTGGTTTTGGCGCTCCGCTCAAAAGGTCTTTCATCCATTGAATAGCGGCATTATCGGCGCAAAAGGGATAGGGGATATTTTGTCCGGTCGTGTCGGCAAAACAGATAAACCCGTTGGTTCCTTTTCTCGCGACAAACTGTTTTCCTTCTTCATTCGGAATAATAACGGAGGCATTCTTTGAAATGGAGAGCGGTGCGGCGCTTAATGCCAGATTAAACAGCCCTTCTTTGCTCAGCCCTTTTCCCGGGCTCTTTTTTTTCTCCTCTTTATCTGAATCCAAGGCAGGAGGAACCCTTGATCCCGTCTCAGGCGACGCCTCTTTACCCAACCCTTTATTCGGACTCTCATTTTCCGTTTCTGCATAGGATAATGTCGCAAAACCGGAAAATAAAACAGCCATAAACAATATCTGAATATATTTCATTCCTTGCCCTTCCCTGCAGGTTCAATAAAATTTTGACTGAAAAGAGAATTCAATCGGACATTAAATATATCAGATTTTAGAGAGATATTTAAGGGAAGAAATGGTGAAATCAGGGCGCAACGTCGGAGATTTTCTTTCCCGACATCTCGTCATGGAGGGCCTGGTTCATGTTCTGTTCGGCCAGAGGATGGGTTGCCTCTTCAAGGGCTTTTAATTCTTTCCGGATGACCTGATGATCGTCCCCGTTGATCATCTGTTTGAGCCGGAAGACCGCCGCGAGAATTTTTTCCTCCTCGCCGGGGACCAGTTTTTCCCGGTGGAGGGAAAGGGCCCGGTCTGTATGGCGGAGGACCGTCTCGGACTCGGTTCTGGCTTCGATCAACTGACGGGTTTTCAGGTCCGACGCGGCGTTGACCATCGAATCCCGGACCATCCGCTTGACGTCCGTTTCGGTCAGGCCATAGGCCGGCTTGACTTCAATCGCCTGTTCGACGCCAGTCCGTAGTTCTTTCGCGCTGACGCTGAGAATCCCGTTTGCGTCGATCTGAAATTTGACTTCTATTTTCGGAAGTCCCGCTTTCATCGGAGGAATCCCTTTCAGGGTAAACCGGGCCAGGCTCCGGACGTCTTTGACCAGTTCTCTCTCTCCCTGAACCACATGGATCTCCACGCCCGTCTGATTGTCGACCGACGTCGTATACTGATCGGTTGCAGTACACGGAATGGTCGTGTTCCGTTCAACCAGCCGGCTGACTACCCCACCGACCGTTTCAATGCCGAGGGAAAGAGGCGCGACATCGAGCAGAAGCATGTTTTTGATCTGCCCGGCCAGGATATCTCCCTGAACTGCAGCGCCCAAAGCCACGACCTCGTCCGGATTCAGATCGGCATGGGGCTTCCTTTTAAAAAGCGTTTCAACAAGATTCCGCACCATCGGAATACGGGTGGAGCCTCCTACCAGGACGACTTCATCCACCTCTTCCGGGCGCAGGCGGGCATCTTCCAGCGCCTGCCGGCAAGGCCCTTGCGTCGATTGAACCAGGGGATTGATTATCCCTTCAAACTCTTTTCGGGTCAGTTCCCTAAGATACGGTTTCCCTGCGCCCGTTTCCAGATTGATACGGACTGTCTCCTTGAACGACAAGGCCTGTTTGGCCTCTTCAGCGGCCTCCCGGATTTTCTCAAAAAGTGCCGGATCGGATTCACCGTCCAGGCCGTAGCCCGCTTTAACTTCCTTTAATAGAATGGAAACCAGCGCATGGTCAAAATCGTCTCCTCCCAGGTGGTTGTTCCCGTTGGTGGCAAGTACCTCAAACACCCCCTCTTTGATTTTCAGAATGGAAATATCGAAGGTGCCTCCACCCAAATCATAGACCGCGACAACCCCTTCTTTCCGCCGATCAAGACCGTAGGCCAGAGAAGCCGCCGTCGGTTCATTCACTATCCTCAACACTTCCAGTCCGGCGATCTTTCCAGCATCTTTGGTCGCCTGCCGCTGGCTGTCATTGAAATAGGCCGGTACGGTAACGACCGCCCGTGTAATCTCTTCGTTGAAATAAGCCTCCGCCTGTTCTTTGAGCTGCCGGAGGACCATGGCGGAAATTTCAGGAGGCGTGTAGGTTCGGTCCCCGACATGAATCCGGATGACGCTGCCCGGCTCGCCCGACAGCTGAAACGGAATAAAGGCCATCTCCGATTCGACCTCGGCGAGCCCCTTTCCCATGAATCGCTTGATGGAATAAAGGGTGTTCCGGGGATCTACTTTGCGGCGGATTTTGGCCCGCTCCCCCACAAGAATTTCGTCCCTTTTAAAGGAGACTATCGAGGGGACCATCCGGTTTCCGTCCTGATCAGGGATGATTTTCGGGCTCTGGCCCTCCATGAATGCCACAAGGCTGTTGGTGGTGCCAAGATCGATGCCGATAATTCTATTTGAAGATATTTTCATTGAAGGAATTCCAGAAAGGTTTTAAAGTTGAATCAGTGGAAGGCACTGGGCTCGAAGGTAAAAGGTCGAAGCTCAAAGTAAAATCTTTGTTTTTAACTTTCAGCTTCCAGCCTTGAGCTTCGAGCTTAAGAGACACCAAATCTCACACCGCGAAACTGGTGCCGCATCCGCAAGTCCCCGTCGCATTCGGGTTCTTGAATTTGAATCCTCCGCCGACCAAATCTCTTGAAAAATCGATTGTGACGCCGTTGAGATACAGGAAGCTCTTAGCGTCCACCAGAACTTTGACCCCTTTAAGATCAAAAACTTCATCCCACTCTTCCTGCTGGGCATCAAAAGAGAGTTTGTATTCCAGTCCGGAACAGCCTCCCCCTTTTACCGCAACACGGAGGGCAAGCGCCGGATTATTCTCCTTTGCCATAATTTTTTTAACTTCAGAAGCCGCTATGTCTGTCAATTCAACCACGAGAGTCAAACCTCCTTAAATACTACCCTAAATCCATTACACCTCAATATTAACATGCTCTATCTTCTGTATTCAATCATTCCTTTCGTTTCATTCTTCCCCTGAAACCGGCCTCCTTGCTATCTTTTTTCTGCCTTGCACTTTTTTCCCTTCGAGCATTTTGGCCTTGGCCCGCGCAGACCGTTTTCTTTTCTGACGGCGGATCTTCTCAATCCGCTTCTGCTCTTCACTTGCCCTTCCTTTTTCAAGGGCTTCAATCCTGTCGAGCAGAGTTTTTCTGGCTTTATACCGGTTTAACCCCTGCGACCTCTCGGTCTGGCACCGGACCGCCAGGCCTGTCGGAGGATGCTTAAGAATAACGCAGGTCGAAGTCTTGTTGACATTCTGACCCCCTGCGCCTGAGGAGCGGGTAAACTCCTCTTCGAAATCGGCCTCTTTCACCCCCAGACGGATCATTCGTTCCCGAAGCTCATTCTCCTTCTTTACCGAAACAGGAAACATGTCACTTCCCCAAATGAATTTCGCTTGCCGCTTCCCGGGTCAGCAAAAACCGGAAATTCCCGGAAACGGGCCTAACCTGGCTGATCGGCCAGACCGGGTCGGGTTTTCCGGCAAAGAGGGCTCCGAGGATC
This sequence comes from Nitrospiria bacterium, assembly GCA_035602375.1. Taxonomy (GTDB): domain Bacteria; phylum Nitrospirota; class Nitrospiria; order JACQBW01; family JACQBW01; genus DATNMI01. Next base: position 4,832 of record DATNMI010000008.1, read on the forward strand.
TGCGCCTTATTTTTACCTGTCGCCAGGACAATCACCTCTCTCGCATGGTTGATCAGAGGAAAGGTTGCCGTCACCCGATACGACCGGATCTTTTCAATATAAGACGCGACAATGGCCCGATTAACCTCATTCAGAGCGGCAGAACCGGGAAAGAGGGAAGCTGTATGTCCATCCTCCCCGATACCGAGGAAAACCAGATCAAAACGGGGAAGGTTCCGCTCCCCGGCCTGAAAAACCGATGCCATCTTTTTTTCGTAGATCAGGGCGGAGCCGGTCGGGTCTTTCTCAATCCCTTTAACCGGGTAAAATTGGGGGGCGGCCTCCTTGAATTGATCCAATAAACAGTTGCGGATCATTCGGGAGTTACTCTCCGGATGGTCCGGGGGAACAGGCCTTTCATCTCCTAAAAAGAGATCGACCTTTTCCCAGGACATTTCAGGTTTGAGGGTGGCGCCAAGTCTTCGGTATACCCCTTCCGGCGTCTTTCCACCCGAGAGGAGAACCCGGTAATGCCCTGTTTTCAAGATCGCTTCGCCCCCTATCCGGAAAAAAATTCGGACTGCCGCCTGGTCAAGCTCATCCCGGGTCTCAAAAATCTCCCAGGAGGCTCCGGACGATTTCAGGGTTTGCGCCATTTCGCGCCCCACTTTTCAATAAATCTTTCCGCCTCTTCCGGCCCCCAGCTTCCCGCAGGATATTCCGGAATTCTGGAGGCCCCGCTCTCCTTCCACCCCTCAATGATCGGGTCAATGAGCGACCAGCCCGCCTCGACGCCGTCCTCCCGCGTAAAAAGGGTCTGATCCCCCCGAAGCGCGTCAAGAATCAGCCGCTCGTATGCGGGGTCGGTCCCTTTTTCACGACCCGGCCCAAAACTGAAATCGAGCGTCCGGGTAGCCAATTGAATTCCCGGGCCGGCCTTTTTTGCCTCGAACTGAAGGGTAATCCCCTCATCGGGCTGAATTCTTAGCAGGAGGAGATTCGGCTCCTGAGTCCTGTCCGACGCCCGGGTAAAAAGAGGATGGGGAACCTGCTTGAACTGAATGGCGATCTCGGAGGTCCGCTTGACAAGATGCTTGCCGGTCCGAAGAAAAAAGGGGACATTTCCCCATCTCCAGTTGTCGATTAAGAAAAGAACGGCGACATAGGTTTCCACAAGAGATTGGGGTCCGACGTTTGCCTCTTCGCGATAGGCGGGGGAAACCTTTCCGGATTCCGGGATTTTTCCAGAACCATACTGCCCCCGGATCGAATAAAGACCGGCTTCGCCCGGGGCGATCGGCCGTACCGCCTTCCAGACCTTCTGCCGCTCGTCCCGTAGGGAATCCGCTTCCAGAGAGACCGGAGGTTCCATGGCTACAAGCGCCATCAGCTGAAGGAGATGGTTTTGCACCATGTCCCGGAGAGCCCCCGCCTCCTCGTAATAGGCCGCCCGCCCTTCTACGCCGATCGATTCCGCGACTGTAATCTGAACATGATCGATATACCGGCTGTTCCATATGGGCTCAAAGATGGCGTTCGCAAACCTGAAAGCCAGGATATTCTGAACGGTCTCTTTTCCGAGATAATGATCGATCCGGAAAATCTGGGACTCCAGAAAAGCCTCTCCCGCAACCCGGTTTAATTCAACGGCCGATGAGAGGTCCCGGCCAAACGGCTTTTCGATAATAATCCTGCTCCATCCCTTTTTATTTTTCTTGCCTGAAAATGGCGAATCGCAAAGAATTTCAATAACCCGGTGGTAAATGCTTGGCGGGGTGGAAAGATAAAAAAGGATGTTCCCCACGCCTCCCTCACCCGGCGTATTCAAATGATCAAACAAAGGCCTGTAAGAACCGGGGTCATTATATTCCCCTGAAAAGTAAAACAGCCGTGCGGAAAACCGCTCCCATCTTTCCTGAGAGGTGGGAGAAACAGACTCCCGGACACTCTGGAGGAAAGCTTCGCGGCTCATCTCCGTGCGGGAAAAACCGCAAATGGTCAATTCCTCCGGCAAGAGCCCCCGTTCCTGAAGCCGGAAGAGGGCCGGAATCAATTTCCGGCGGGTCAGATCGCCGGACGCCCCGAATATCACCAGCCGAGACGGCTCCGGCTTGAATCCAGGGGTATCTTCCCGGCTTTTCATTTCCTTTTTCCTCCGGAACTGTCCCCTTTGACCGGGTGGCCTCCAAACTGGGCCCGAAGCGCCGCGATGACTTTTGCCGCAAAAGAGTTTTCCTGCCTCGAACGGAACCTTTCAAAAAGAGAAAGGGTAATGACAGGCGCTGGAATCGCGCGATCGACCGCCTCCTGGACAATCCATCTCCCCTCCCCGGAATCCTCAACATACCCTTTGATGCCGGAAAGATCGGGGTTTTCCCGAAAGGCCTTTTCAGACAACTCCAGGAGCCAGGACCGGATCACGCTTCCCCGGTTCCAGACCCCCGCGACTGCCGGAAGGTCTACCGGAAAGGGGGCCGCAGAGAGAAATTCAAATCCTTCCGCATAGGCCTGAAGAAGACCATATTCAATCCCGTTATGGACCATTTTAATATAATGACCCGACCCCGCCGGACCGCAATAAAGATATCCGTTTTCAGGAGCAAGCGACTTAAATAAAGGTTCCAGCCGGTGGTAAGCTTCCTTTTCACCACCGATCATCAGGCAAAAACCCTCCTTCAGACCCCAGATCCCTCCGCTGGTTCCGACATCAAGCCAGGAAAGATCCATCCCCGCCAGACGGGTCCCCCTTCTCTGTGAATCCTTGAAATGAGAATTCCCCCCTTCAAGTACGGCATCCCGCTTTTCAAGTTGCGGGAGAAGATGGTCGAGCGTCTCCTCCACCGGTTTCCCGGCCGGAACCATGATCCAGATGGCCCGGGGAGGCCGAAGCCGGGTAACCAGGTCGGTAAGAGAGGTCGCTCTTTCCCATCCGGAAGGCATATCTCCGAGTCCGGAAGAGGCATCCCTGTCGTATCCAACGACCCGGTGACCGGCCAAAAGAAGTCTTTGGGCAATGCCGCCTCCCATCTTTCCTAAACCGATAAGGCCCATTTCCATATTGAAAGATCTCCTTGGCTATTTAATGCTTTTTACCACGCCGGTTAATGTTTTCCATCCGTCCTCTGGAGAGGAATGAAAGTGGAATTGAAGGAACGGCAGGCCCCTTCCGGAAAGCGAACCGGCATCTCCCAGCGCCTGAGCGTTCTTTAAAGTGCCAAATGTATAGGATGTTCCCGGAACAGGGAAATCGACCGGATCATCTGCTGTCACTTGAATAAAAAGCCCGGACGGCTTTCCTCCCTTGTGCAACTGTCCGGTCGAATGGAGAAACCGGGGGCCAAACCCTGCCGTCGTCGCGACTCCATACCGATCCCGGATCACCTTTCTTAAACGGGTCATGCCGGCGATGTTTTCCGCCGATGGATCCAGATAGGCAAGGAGCGCGGAATATTTTCCTGAGGACGCCTTCCTGAAAAAATTTTTCAGCGCTTCTTTCATCGATCCACATCCCGAAGTTATCGGACCGGCCAACAGAGATATGTCTTTTTCACGGAAAGCCTCCGGCGGGACTGGCAGACGCCCCTTCTCCTCGAATTCCAGGAGAATCTTCCGGCTGTTTTCCTTGCTTTCTGATACGTTTGGCTCATCAAAGGGGTTGATCCCCTGAACCATACCCGCAATAGCGGTCGCGACTTCCCATCTGAAAAACTCTCCCGCCAGATCATAGAGGTCGTTCAGGCGAATAAGAATGACCGGCTTTTTAGCCTCCTTAAGAATCCTGATCTTTTTTTCAATTCCTGACTTTTTTCCGTTTCTGATTTGCCAAAATACAAAGAGGCGGTCATTGCCGTAACTCTCCGGATCTCCCCAGGGCTCTCCGTCAATGGGGACGATTCCGGTTTCCTCCTTGCCTGAACTCTCCGCCAGGAGCTGTTCCAGCCACCCGCCAAGCCCTGAAATCTCCGGTGGAAAGAAAAAGGTCGCCTTGTCGGCGCCCGCCCGGCAAAGACTCCCAAGTACCGCCCCCAGAAAAAATCCCGGATTCTCCTCCAGTTTCGAAACCCGGCACCGGTCTGCCATTTTCGACCCCCGATCGAGGAACTTCCCGATATCCAGACCCGCCAAACCGCCGGGAACCATGCCGAAATTCGAAAGGGCTGAAAACCTTCCTCCGATATCGGAGGGATTCAGGAAGAGGCCGTAAAATTTCTCTTTCCTGGCAAGAACGGAAAGAGACGAACCTTCATCGGTGATCGCGGCAAACCGGGATCCTCTCTCCGTAATTCCTGTCTGCCGGAGCCTCTTGTCAAAATATCGGTAGAGCGAGACCATTTCAAGGGTACTCCCCGATTTGCTGGCGAGTAAAAAAAGAGTCTTTGTCAAATCAAGCGTTTTCTCAAGTCGGAGAATGGCGGCGGGATCGGTCGTATCAAGGATTCTGACCCGGACAGGCGCTCCCGGCCCGCCGAAAGTTCTGGCAAGAAATTCGGGACAGAGACTGCTCCCCCCCATTCCGATAACCACCAGGTCTTTGAACCCGTCCCTGACAATTTTCGAAACAAAAGCGCTGATCCCTCTTTTTTGTCCAGCCATAAAGTCAAAGAGCGTCTGCCATCCGAGCCGCTCCCGGATTTTTTCCTGGACCTCCGGATTCGATGACCAGAGGGCGGGATCTTTGTTCCAAAATTTCCCGTTCAAGTCCTTCCGGGAGAGTCCTTCCAGGGTTTTCGAAATCTTTCGGGATAATCGGCCTGCGAAGAATTCGCAATCGGGAAGGCCGGACAGGCGTTTAGATTTCTTCATGACACCTCTCACCTCAATGGTTGGCTCATCATATCGGGGAGAGACTGCAAGATTCAAGTTTTTTTGAAAAAGAAAAAAGCCTTAACCGAGCCTGTTATATTGGTAAACGGTGGGAATAATAGTCTTAACTCTTTTATTGTCACCAAAAACCAGGCTCTCCGCATGCCCGAGAAAGAGATAGCCCCCGGGGGACAGGCGATCGAGCATTCTCCCCGTCACCGCTGTTTTTGATTCCTGGTCAAAGTAGATCAACACGTTCCGGCAAAAGACCATATCAAAAGAACCGACGATCGGGTAGTTGTTTTCATTGAGGTTCATCCAGGAAAAATGGATCAGCGACCGGATTTCAGGATCGGCCTTTATCTTCCCCTCCTGCGAGCCGCTCCCTTTCAACATAAAGGCTTTGAGATACTTTTCTGGAATTTCCTTCTTCTTCTCCAATGCCCAGATTCCCTGCCGGGCCTGGTCCAGCACCTGTGTGGAAATATCGGTGGCGACAATCTCAATCTCCCATCCCGAAGCAAACGGAAAATAGTCGAGAAGAATCATCGCCAGAGAATAAGGTTCCTCTCCCGTGGAACAGGCTGCGCTCCAGACCCGTATTTTTTTCGGGCGAACGGCGGTTTCCCCGGCGGCCTTCCATTCGGGGAAAATAACCTGCCAGAGAAGGTCAAAATGGCGGGGCTCTCTGAAGAAATGGGTTTCGTTGGTAGATATCAGGTTGAGGAGAATCTGGACCTCGTCAGGGCCGGACTCCTGAATTTTATGGTAATAATCCTCAAACCGTTTCAATCCAAGTTCGCGCAACCGTTTAGCGAGACGGCCCACGATGAGAGACTTCTTTGACACATTCAGGAAAATTCCCGATTCTTTGTAGACCAGCGACTGGAAAAGAGAAAACTCCTTGTCAGTCAGAGCAGGAATTCCCGAATGGTAACGGTCTTCATCTAACGGTACAGCGGCGGTCGGCTTCAATCCATTTTCCCCTGATCACTAAAACGATCGGCAATCAGGCTCCGCCTGTTCCATCTTCTTCCGGATGACGAGACGCTTCCGCTCCATGCGCACGGACCTCCGGCGCATCATTCCTTTCCGTCTGATTGGCATCTCCGGCAGGAGCGTTTTCCTGAAGGAGGTGCTCATGGGAAGATTCCAGTTCCGCCAGGCCAAAGGTTGAAAGAACCTTGTCCACGTCGAGTATCTGGACGAATCCTTTGCCGACTTTCCCCATTCCTTCGAGGAAATCAACGCGCACCTGGGTGCCGAAAGCGGGAGGCGCCTCGATTTCAGAAGCCTGAAGGTCCATCACCTTGCTCACGGAATCGGCGATCACCCCCATGACTTTGCACTGCCCTTCGATTTCTACCTCGACAATCACAAAACAGGTCCGCCTTGTTACGGGATTCCCCTTTAACCCGAACTTAACCGACAGATCGATTACCGGGACCACGCTTCCCCGAAGATTGATGACGCCCCGAACAGATGGGGGGAGCGCCGGAACATGGGTCAACGTATCATACTCAATGATCTCCCTGACTTTTAAAATCCCCACCGCGAATTCCTCACCCGCCAGGCTGAACGTCAAATATTGCGTCTGCATCCCGGTTTCCCTAACGGCAGGGCCGCTCATGGTTCTCCTCCTCTTAATGATCTTCCAGTTAATTTTTTGCGTTAACTTTACCCTGAAAACATGCCCAAATATGAAACCAATAGTAATGTAAAAAGTGTATCACCTCTTCCACAATTGTCAAACCGCGGGACCCCGCAATTTTAAAGACATTTACCCTTTCTGAGATTCTACTTGACAGAAAGGAACCGATTCGCCTAAAGATTAGACCGCCGGAAGGCGAAATCCCTGGAGATATTTCATCAATGACCTTGTATGCGATTCTTGTCATCGGTTTTGGCGCCGCCGCGGGCGCCTGGGCCCGTTGGGGCCTGGCAATCGTCTTAAACCCGCTCTTCCCTCTTTTACCCTTCGGCACCCTTGCCGCCAATCTGACGGGAGGCTACCTGATGGGACTGGCGCTCGTGCTTCTCGAAGGGAACCCGGCAATTTCACCCGAAATCCGCTTGATGGCCACCACGGGGTTTCTCGGCGGCTTGACCACCTTTTCGGCCTTTTCAGGAGAATCGGTAACTCTTCTGTTACGTGCAGAATATAAATGGTTCGGCCTGCTCATTCTGGGCCATGTGGCGGGATCCATACTCATGACGATACTCGGAATGGCGACAGTCAGAAGTTTAAAGGCCTGGTGGGGCGCCTGAAGAAATTTTCCTCCCTCTTTACTTTCAGAAAAAGGTGATTATAAACAATACAAGGCGCTTTTATTGATGCCGAATGGAGTCTTGCTGAAAGGAGCTAAAATGAAATGTCCTAAATGCGATGGATTAATGGTTTTCGAGAGTTTTTACGATTTCCAGGACGACACGGGAAGAAACCGGTTTCCCGGATGGCGGTGCCTGAGTTGTGGAAAGATTCTCGATCCTCTGATTGAAGCGAACCGAAGAAAAAGGGTGGCCCCGATGGTTTCAAAGGCAAGGCAGCGCGGTTCAAAGGTGTTTTCTACGGTGTGACTAATCCCGGTTAAGGGCAAGCGCAACCGCTTCCAGCATGCTGTGGACATGGAGTTTCTTCAATATTCTTTGAATATGGGTCCGGACGGTCGTGGTGCTCAACTCAAGGGTCGCGGCGATGTCCCGCGCGAGTTGCCCTTGCGTCAGCATTGTAAAAACTTCCTCTTCGCGGGGACTTAAAGAGAATTTCCTTGAAATCTGCGAGATGGATTCGCTTCTTGAGCTTTTCTCCGAAAGGGAGGGTCCTTTTTTATAGTTTCTTTCCGCGTAAACCGATGTCGTGATATCAGAATTTTCCCCGGTAACGGGAGATGTTGTGGGACGAAAAATATGAATGACATAAGGGGGAGTTCCATCCGCAGGAATATCCAGAAGGGTCGTTACATTCAGCCATACTTTTTTCCCCAATTTGTTGACAAGCTGAACGTCAAAATTCTGGATCAGGTCCTTATTTTCCGCCATTCTCAGGATCGAACAACGGTCAAAACAGAACCGGTTTCCCGCCGGATCGTGACCCGGGCAGACATTAAAACAGGACTGGCCGGGAATCTGGCCTTTTGAGAATCCAAGAATATTCTCGGCCGCTTCATTTGCGAAGAGAATTTTGCCTTGGAGATCCAACACAAAGACCCCTTCGGTGGTTGCATATCCGTGTAAATTCTCCCGATTTGACTCTGTCTGAAGCATTAAACAATCTCCACAATAATGATAGTTTGAGTGTATGGCAGATTCATCAGAACAAATTCATTCAGTACTTAAATTATAGCATTTTTTACTTAATTGACAAAGTTTAAAGATAGCATGTTAATAACAGTCTATGTAAACAGAAAAAACAATAATTAAAGTGAGGAAACCAGAAGGACTATTTGTGGCCAGCTAATGTCTTAGCCTTAAAGAGTTCATCTTCGGCCTCTTTGATCATTCCCTTTTTCTGAAACATCCGGGAAAGGTTCGTATGGGCCATCACATCATCGGGAGCAAGCTCGCAAAATTTCTTTGCCGCCTGAAGGGCGTCATCCAGCCTCTGAACCCTCATATACATCTCGCCCAGAGCTTCATACCCGGTGACGAATCCAGGGTCTGCCTCAACGGCTCTCTCAAGCTCTGAGATCGCTTCTTCTATCTTGTTCTCCCTGAAGAGTTTCATTGCTACTTTAAAGAGTTCTTTAGCTGTAGGCATGGTAGCCCTATCCTGACTTCAAGATTAATGGAACGCAATTGCCTGAAGATTAACCATAAAACGCTTAACAGTATACAGGCGCCTCTCCTGTAAATTCAACCATATTTTCCCGGAATTCACTGTCCGCAAGGATTTTCCGGCTTTTTCCAACTTCAATTGACAACCATGATTAAATAGATTAGATTGAAAAACCGGCTTTCCTAAAACCTAAACTCAGCCAGGAGTTCCTTTGTCATTTGTCATATCCGTTTATGTCCCGGAAGGGATTGTCATGGCCGCGGACAGCCGCCAAATCATCACGCTTGAGAACAAGACCCCCGACGGGCCGGTCAATCTGATCGAAACGATACGGTCTAATTTCGTCTATAAGATTTTCTACCTGGCACAGCAAAACGTCGGAATCAGCACTTTCGGGGAATCGATTCTTGGCAGGCTGACCATTGAAACTCATATCAAGAGGTTCGCCGAAGAGGGGGTCGATCCGGATGACGATATCCACTCGGTCCCGGAAAAACTCATGGAATACTTTAAAGCCAGGTTTCCCAATTCAGACACGGCCTTCCATGTCGCCGGCATCAAACGAGAGGAGAAAATCAGCATGCCGAGGGTTATGCACGTCCAGATTTCGCGAAATGAAATCAAGCAGTTGAATATCCATTCTGAAAACAATGAAGTCGTCTAT
>DATNMI010000009.1:0-1243 GCA_035602375.1 Nitrospiria bacterium
AAGGTTCAGCCTCTTCAGGCATAATTTCCGGAACCGGATTGGCAAGGGCAAAAACCATCGGATCTCTTCCCATCCGCTTCAGCCATTCCGGTTTCATCACGCCGGGGCCTGAGAGACCAACAAACAGATCGGCTCCCGCCAGGGCTTCGAAAAGTCCGCCGGTTTTCCTTTCGGGGTTTGTCTGCCCGGCAAACCATTCCTTGTAGGGATTCATGTTTTCTTTCCTTCCAGGATAGAGAATTCCTGCCCGGTCGCATCCGATAATATGCCGGACGCCCGCCGCCATCATCATTTTGGCGCAGGCCATTCCCGCCGCCCCGATTCCGCTGATGACCACGGTGATTTCACTCATGTTTTTTCCGACGATTTTTATCGCGTTCATCAGCGCCGCAAGCACGACGACGGCGGTTCCATGCTGGTCGTCGTGGAAGACCGGTATATCGAGGGTCTGCTTCAGGGCTTCCTCGATTTCAAAACAGCGGGGGGATGAAATGTCCTCCAGATTGATTCCTCCGAAACCGACGGAGATGTTTTGAACGGTTCGAATAATTTCTTTCGCATCCTGGGTGTTCAGACAGATCGGAAAGGCGTTGATGTTCCCGAATTCCTTGAAAAGCATCGCTTTGCCTTCCATGACCGGGAGCGCCGCCATCGGGCCGATGTTTCCCAGCCCCAGTACCGCGCTTCCGTCCGTGACGATGGCAACGGAGTTCTTTTTCATGGTCAGTCGAAAGACCTCTTCCGGTTTGTTGACGATGGCCTCGCAGATCCGGGCTACGCCGGGGGTATAGGCCCTTGACAGATCATCCCTGGTCCGAAGCGGGGACTTGCAGACCACTTCAATCTTCCCCCCCTGATGGAGCAGGAAAACCTGGTCTGAAACATTCAGCACCCGGACGCCGTCAAGGGCCGTCAGCTTTCCAATCACTTCTTCCCCGTGATGGGAATTTCTCAGGTTAACGGTGATATCGCGGATGAGCCGATCGGAATAAACGGAAACGATATCAACCGCTCCGATATCCCCTTTTAGCTCTCCTATGGCGGATGCTATTTTTCCGAGCATTCCGGGCCTGTTCATGATTTCCAGCCGGAGTGTCAGGCTATAACTTGGGCTCAACGTGCTCATGATGATTCCTGTTCTTGTAAAAGATGGCGAGGTTTCTGTTCAGCCCCTCTGCTTTGATCCTTTTAACGGGGCTCTTCTTGAATTTTTCATTAAAATCGGCCGGCGTCAAGGGTTCTT
>DATNMI010000015.1:0-2615 GCA_035602375.1 Nitrospiria bacterium
AAGAAATATGGGTATGTGAACAATCAGGTGGTCGATATTACCGGAGGTCCGGCGACCTCCACCACCGGGGCGTTTAATTCGACAGCCCAATCATACTGGTCCCTCGTTCAGGACGGAGGATTGGTCAAAGAAGGCGGGGTGGGAGCGGTCCTGTTAAACCAGGGGGCGGCCAACCGGTATCTTTATACCTATCTGAGCGGAACCACAATTACCACCTCCACAAATGCGTTTACAACCGGAAATTCGAGTCTTACTCCCGCCATGCTCGGGTTTAACACCGGAGTCGTAGCAACCGACGCGGCGAATTTTACATTTGCCGTGAAATTCGCGCTCGGATACGATGTCGGGGGGACAAACCCGAACGGCCCAAGAACCTGGTTGTTGGGGGATATTCTTCACTCTGAACCGGCGGTGATCAATTACAATACGAACCTTTCAATGATCTATGTCGGTTCCAATGACGGGATGCTTCATGCCTTTGTCGATGCCAACCCTTTGAATTCAAGCCCGGCGCCGACGCTTCCCACCCTTCCGTCCGGTGTGACGGACGGTGGAGAGGTCTGGGGATTCATCCCTTACGATGTTCTCCCTGAAATGAAGAATTTATACAGCTCGGTTCATGGCTATGGCGTTGATGGTTCACCGGCAGTCTATTATCTGGATGCCAATGGTGATGGAAAAATAACCGTACCGTTCGGCTGCACCGCCGTCACCAATGGCGCCCGGCCTTCCGGTTGCGACCAGGTGATTCTTGTTTTTGGCGAACGGAGAGGCGGGAGCGCCTACTGGGCGCTTGATGTTACCGATCCGATTAATCCGGTCTATTTATGGACGGTCAACAATACGACGACGGGATTTACAGAGCTGGGGGAGAGTTTTTCCCAAGCCCAGATTGGTCCGGTGAATATCAGCGGTACGATTACCCAGGTGGCTTTTATCGGAGGGGGGTATGATAATGCCACGGAAGATGTCCTGGCGAATTTTACGGCCGACACCAAAGGCCGGGGGATTTACGCGATTAACCTGAGAACGGGGGCCCTGATATCAAGCTGGACCGCGGCAAACGCCGTCGGAAGTATCCCGGCGTATTCGATGCCAAGCGAAATGACGTTGATCGATTCCAACAATAATGGCACGATTGACACCGCTTATGTCGGCGATGTGCATGGCCAGATCTGGAAATATGACGTCTCCAGCCAGACACCGTCAAGCTGGACGGCGAAAATAATTTTCCAATCGAATCCCGGAAATGACGCTTCAACAGGGCGGAAGATCTTTTATCCTCCCGATGTCACCTTTGAGTCCGGCTATAAAGCCCTCTATTTTGGGACGGGAGACCGGGAACATCCGCTCTCCAGCACCTCGGTGGTCGACCGCATTTACGCGGTTTTTGACAACCCGAATTATACCGGAATCATTAAAGAAGGGGGAGCTTCACCGGTCAGCACCAATTTAAACCCCCTCCTTACGGATGTCACAATAACCAGTAATGCCATCGCGGCCGGCTGGTATATCCGGCTTGATAACGCGGTAACCAGTCATAATCTGGGCGAAAAAGTGCTTTCAGCCGCGCTGGTCCTCAATAAAGTAGCGACCTATACAACCTATGCCCCGCTGTTAACGCCGCCAGTGGTCAACTCCTGTCAGGCGGTTCTGGGAACCGGGTTTGTCTGGTCACTGAATTATCTGACCGGAGCGGCCTTCTTTGACTATAACAAAGACGGGACGGTTACCAATGCAGACCGGTTCAAGAACCTTGGATCCGGGATTCCCTCGGGCGTGGTGGTTACGATCACGGCGAACGGTATGAGCGGTCTGGTCGGTATCGGCGGAGGTATTGAGGGGGTTCAATTGAATACCGGGTCCAGTTTAAGAAACATCTATTGGCACCAGCCCTATTAAAGATGAGACGTAAGATAGTGATACGAGCCTCATTTTTGAGTGAAAGGAGTTTTCATGAAATCGCGTATGAATCTGATTAGATGGTGGATGGCCGGAACTCTTCTGGCCTTTTCCGGAATGCTCTCGATCGGCACCTCTTCCCTGGCGGGAGAGCCTTCGATTCACTACCCGGTCAAACGGATTGTGACCGGGTTAGTCATGTCGGTCACGCTCCCCTCTGAAAAGGGGAGAGACGGGGAGATCATGGTCGGTGAGAAGCTTTACCGGCTTTCCTCCAAAACCGTCATGGTGGATCAAAATGATCACGCTACAGATATGAAATATTTTCAGGAGGTTGCCTGGGTTTACATGGTGGTCGATCTTTATAAAGATCACCGGGAGGTCCTTTTTATCTCTCCGGCAAACCCGCCTGTTGAACATCCTGCGGAAATGTCCGAAGGAGAAGATGGAAAGTCTCGCGGATCGTATTGAAACGGTTGATCCGGTAATTGTGTAACCGGATTGGAGGAAAGATTAATTAAATAGAGTATTGGAAAGGGTTCGGGCAACTTGGTTCAGGTCAGGCGAAAGACAAAAAAAATAAAGCCGGAAGAAAGCGCCGCTAAAAAGAAGAAGCGGAAGCTCCGACCCTTTCTAAAGTATCTGGGAGCGGCGGCCCTCGCGGGAGGGGCCGCCTATTTTTATTTTGGCGGGTCTTCCTATGTTCCCTTGCC
>DATNMI010000215.1:0-2975 GCA_035602375.1 Nitrospiria bacterium
TCGTTCAGGGCGGTCCTTCGCATTTTGTCGGCGTGGTCATGAAAAAAGCCGAGTTCCGCGTCACGAATATGGACGCGGATCCGTCAGATCCGAAAACGGCTACCGGCGTTCTCCACAATCCGCATCTTTATGAAGAGGTCGGAAGCGCCAGTTCCACCATTTTCAACCTCCCTCTTCCCGACAAGGGCGGGGTGGTCAACAAGCCGGTTATTCTTCGGAAAAAAGAGAGTGTCCTCCATATGCAGTGCGATCAGCACAACTACATGAACTCTTACTATTATCCGGTGGATAATCCCTATTATGCCATCGTCGGTGTAGACGGTTCTTTCACCATTGATGGTCTACCTCCAGGAGAATATGAAGTTCATGCGTGGCACCCCACTCTTGGCACCCAGGAAGCAAAGGTAACGGTAGCCGCTGGCGGAAAAGTAACCACGAATTTCGCATTCGCTTCCAAGTAAGCGTTAGTCTGATAACTAATCACAGGCCGGGATGTTTCATCCCGGCCTGTTTTTTTTGGGGTGAAACCGAAAACGAATGAAAAAAGACGCGTTATATTATGGAATTCTGGCGGCGTTCGTTTCATTTTTCCTCATGTTTGCCCTCTTTGCCTGGTATCAGGTGAAAAGCTGGCTGGTCATGAAGAGAAGCGCTGAAATCCGAAAAGAAGCAAATCCCGGACAGACGACATCTTCTGTAATTTCAGGCCTCACCATAATAAAAGGAGTGGATAACCTTCCGATGGTTCTGATTCCTGAGGGGAACTTTCTCATGGGAAGCGCTCCTGCAGACGGGGATGAAGATGAAATTCCCCAGAAACCCACCTATCTTTCTGCCTTTTACATCGATCTCTATGAAGTCACCCATGGAGAGTACAATCAATATCTCAAGGCCGTCAATTCAAAAAGCAAGCCGGTAATTCCCGTTTTCAATGATGATCCCGCGCTCTTAACGAAGGAAAACCTTCCCGTCAATGGAATTTCCTGGAATGACGCGGATGGGTATTGCCGGTGGGCTCTGGAACGGCTTCCTACGGAAGCGGAATGGGAAAAGGCGGCCAGGGGCGACAAGGGTCTGAGATGGCCCTGGGGGAACGAATTCAATTCAAAGGCGGCGAATCTCCAGGGAGAAGAGGATGGATATAAATATACCGCTCCGCCTGGAAAATTCGAGAACGGCCGGAGTCCCTATGGCCTTTATGATATGATTGGAAATGTGGGAGAGTGGGTGAACGATTGGTACGACCAGGCCTATTACCTAAACAGCCCCTACAAAGACCCTAAAGGGCCTGAATCCGGAAAATACAAGGTCTATCGGGGTGGCAGCTGGAATGATTCCGGGGCAACGGCCAGGGCATCAAAGAGATATCAGGCGGCGCCCCATCAGACAAGCGCCGTCATCGGATTCCGGTGCGCCAGGAGCTTATAAAAGGTCGAAATGGTAGAGGACAAGAAAAACGGCGATAATGATGTTAAAAACCATTCCAAGCAGAACGATATAGTCAAAAATCTTTTTATTCCGCTTTTTTCTTTCGTATTCCTGATCTACTGAAGAGTCAGTCATTTCAGCCATCGCAGTAAAATCCTTCTTTGAAGTTGATGAAAAAACTTACGACATTCTTTGTATTAAAATGCCAATATTCTGAGATAAAGTCAAGAGTAAACTTTAATGAATCCATCTTGACGGTTCCATGAATTTTAAACTATAATCCTGGAGATTTCCAAAAACGAAAGAGTCTCATTCTCCATGGATTATTCCTCTAATATCGGTCATTACCTCCTTTATCCCTTAGCGGTTCTCGCCATGTCGGCTGTCTTTTTCTACCTCGGTTACCGTTCCGGAAGGAAGTCGGAAAAAAAGAGAATCGACCTGTTGAGCAATCCTGATTTGTCAGAGAAAAAATGAACTTCAAGGCGAAATTCTATCTTGTCTTTTTTATGGTGGTCGCGGTATCTGTCTATACGATCGATCAGCTTCTGGGAAAGCTTTATGTCCGGTATATGATTCTGTTTTCCTCGGCGCTTTTTCTGATCGGAATGCAATACGGGCAGAGATCGGAAAGGGTTTTCCGTGAAAAAATAGAAAAAGTCATGAATGAAAAAAAGGATTCAAAATGAAA
Organism: Nitrospiria bacterium; assembly: GCA_035602375.1. GTDB lineage: Bacteria > Nitrospirota > Nitrospiria > JACQBW01 > JACQBW01 > DATNMI01. The sequence continues at coordinate 2,120 of DATNMI010000215.1, forward strand.
CACATTCTCTACGTTTCTTATGTGATCTTTTACGCGGCGGCGGTCTTTCTGGCCGGGTGGTTCGCGGGCCAGATGGTTGAGCGAAAAAACGTCCAGAAGAAGAAATAGCATTTCCCCGTTAGAAAAAAAATCGATTTGCAAAACCAATGGGAGAGAAAGTGAATAAATATTTTCTCATCATTTTTTTCTCCATTATGGCGGTTTTCATGGTCATCCTGCAGGTCGGTATCTACCATGGGAAAAAAGCGCCCGGCAAGGAAACTTCAAAAAACAGCCAGTCCTATACCCCCCTCGCGGAACAGATCAAGAAAAACAACCAGGAATTTGCAAAGGCTGAGGCCCTGATCCAGCGCTTGGGCGTTAATAACGAGTTTGAACGGATGGTTGATGTGCCTGCGGGAGATTTTTTTATGGGAATTTCCAGCTCTGGCCCGATCTCGACGGGACGAAAAGTCTACCTTCCCCTTTTTAAAATCGACAAATACGAAGTGACCTTTGCCCAGTTTTATAAATTTGTGGAACTCACGGGCCATCGGAAGCCGCGGCTGGCAGGCTATTTATCGGTCGACTCCGAAGGACTTCCTCTTCTGATGAATCCGTATAATCCAGTGGTCGGCGTATCCTGGGATGATGCACGGGAGTATTGCGAATGGAAGAAGAAAAGACTTCCAACTGAAGCAGAATGGGAAAAGGCCGCAAAGGGGAGCGGTTCGAACCTCTGGCCGTGGGGAAATGATGCCAATCCTCTTTACGGGAATTTTGTCGGGAAAGAAGACGGGTTTCCTTATACGGCTCCGGTCGGGAGTTTTACAAAGGATCGGAGCGCTTACGGCGTCATGGATATGGCAGGAAATGC
>DATNMI010000042.1:0-10071 GCA_035602375.1 Nitrospiria bacterium
ACCATCGGGGCGGGAAAGCCGGGCCCTGTCACCAAAAAATTACAGGACCTCTTTTTTGGAATTGTCAGAGGGGCCGGTAAAAGCCACACGGAATGGCTCACCCCGGTTCGCTGATTTATTGTAATCAGGGGCCTTCGCAAACCCGCCTCAATGCCCCCGAAACCCCGCGCTCGCACGGGCAAAGCCCGATGATTCGCTTACTCTAGTCCCCAGGAAGACTCCGCAAGCCGGCGCTTCAGAGAATATCGAGCTTCATCGACTTTCCAATAAAATACCGCTGCGCTTCATCGCATCCCCTGTCGGAGAGCCAGTCTAGGGTCTCCTGGTCTTCAACCCCTTCTGCCACGACTTTAAGTGGAGCCGAAGAATAAAACGGGGTTATTTGCCTTGAGGAGGACGGGGGGAAACGAGTTTTGACTTGGGAACGATTCGGGTGACCCCTCCTTTATGCCCCAGCCAGACAAAGCGGTCCGGGTCCTGGGTGACTGTGTAAATGTCCTCGGATAAAAGCCCCTCCTTTTGAGTCCAATTGGTAAACCGGTTTTCTTTAAACCGTGAAAGGCCATGGTTGGTCCCGATCCAGAGCTCCCCATCTAGCCCTTTTGAAATCGCATAGACAACATTTCCGGCAAGACCGTCACGGACAGTATAATTTTTCCACAATTTTCCGTCAAACCGGGAAAGACCTCCCCCCCAGGTTCCGATCCATTTGACACCTTCAGAATCGATCAGGAGGGAGAAAATATAGTTTTCGTTATAGGTCTCTTTTCCAGACTCGTCCATAGTATTCAGGTTATGGCGATGCCGGGCCAGATTGATGTCTTCAAGTTTTTCCGACCCGTTATGAATACTCGGAGCGGCGTTTAAGTGATCAAGGTTGTCGCCGCCGAGACCGTTCTGATGGGTCCATGTTTCCCATTTATTTCCGTCATACCGGTTGAGCCCTCCTTCTGTTCCCATCCAGACCGATCCGTCCCGGTCCAACTCCACCGCGTAGACCCAGGGGTTGACCAGTCCGTCTTTGACCCGGAAATTGGTAAAGCTCTGTCCGTCATACCGGCTGACGCCGTTCCAGGTCCCGATCCACATCACGCCATCTTTTTGATAAGCAATATTGTAGACCCAGGAGTCGGCAATCCCGGGAGGAAGCAAGGTCGTCAGCGTCTCTGAAGAATTGAGCCGGGATAACCCTCCCGCATTGGTTCCAAACCATTTTGTTCCGTCGGGAGAGACGGAAATGGTAAAAATATAAGGGCTCTTGAGCCCCTCTTTTTTTCCAAACGACTGGAGAAGAACTCCGGAAGTTCGTTGAATCTTTAGCGCGCCGCCGGAATAGCCGACCCAGAGAAACGGCCCGTCTACCGCGAGCGACCGGGTATAGGTTCCGGCGCCTGTTTCAAACGAATCATAGACTACGTATGCTTCTTCCTGAACAGGTGGAATCTGAGCGGAGGAGGCTTTTTCCTTTTTGACGCAACCGGCAATAAGGAGGAAGAAAAGAAGGGTGAAAACAAACGGTTTCATACCGCCCGTTTCCTGAACAGAAAAATGATCATTCCCGCCCCGGTCAGCGCCATAGGGAAACTGAGCAACTGTCCCATAGAAAACGGTCCGAGGATAAATCCCAGATGGGAATCCGGTTCCCGGAAAAATTCAACGATAAACCTGAAAAACCCGTACCCGGCGATGAAGCTCCAGAATTTGACGCCCGGCGGGAATTTTTTGCGATTCAGGTAGAGAAGGAATAAAAAGAGGACAACTCCTTCCAGAAGCGCTTCATAAAGCTGCGACGGATGCCTGCAGGAAGAGCCGCCCGCCGGAAATTTCATGCACCAGGGAACATCGGTCGCCCGGCCATAGAGCTCTCCATTGATAAAATTTCCAATCCGTCCAAGAAAAAGGCCGATGGGAATGGCGATAATCGCGATGTCCGCAATTTTGTAAAACGGAATTTTTTTATGGTGCGAAAAGAGAATCATGGCCGCGAGAGTTCCGAGAAATCCCCCATGGAAAGACATCCCCCCCTCCCAGACAAAAAGGATCCGCCTCGGATCTTCAAAATAATAGGGGAGATTATAAAAAAGGATATAGCCGAATCTTCCCCCCAGAATCACCCCCAGGGCTCCGTAAAAAACGGCGTCGGAAATATCCTCCTGGGTGAAACCCCCTTTGGGATTACGGCGCACATACCGGTTCAATACCCAGTAAGCGGCGGCAAATCCGAGAAGGTACATCATTCCATACCAGCGGAAAGCCAGGGGACCCAGGAGAAAAGACTTTCCCATCAGGTGGATTTCCCAGGGGCCGATTTTAAAAATATTAGGATCGATGTTGGGGTAGTTCAGCATGCGCAGTTATCCGAAAAGGTCAAATAATACTTCTATTCCGTCGCTTTTTCAACATGGACCGGTTTTTAACGGTTCCAGAAACTTTCGCCTTTTCTGATAAAGACTGCAAACAAAAGACCGAGAAACAGAGCGCCCAGAACAGAGAGCGACCCGTAAATCAACGGGTGCGCGAGCGCGTACCCGGCAAGCCCTCCGACCGGGGATACCGCCGCCGGAATCGGGCCCGCCTCTTTCAATGAGAAAATACCGCTTGAAATATGATAAATCATTGCGATTGTAACGGAAAGAATCAGAAGCGCAAGGAGAATCTTTAATCGCGACTCCGCCTGATGCTTGGCGATCTTGATGCCGAGGACAACGCCGATGGATGAGCCGGCCAGGAGAACCATCGCAAGAATCAGATCGACCGATTGATTCAGGGAAGATTGAAGAAGGGTCACCAAAATGGACGTGATTGAAATTTGAAAAAGGCTTGTTCCGGTCACCAGCAGCATCGGAAGCCCCAGCAGGTAGACCAGAATCGGGACAATAAGGAATCCCCCACCGATCCCCATAATCGAAGCCATGAACCCGGTGATAAAACCGGCGCCCAAAAGAGGAATGACCGACACCGACAGACCGGTTCGTTCAAAGGTCATTTTAAATGAAAGTCCGAAGAGAAAATTTCTGAACCGTTCAATGCCTCTGTTTTTCCGGTTAGACCATCCGGCCGCGTCGAGGAGAATAGAAAGACCGACCAGGCCGCAGACCGCTACATAGGTAGAAGAAATGAGTAAATCGGCCGGACCCTTGCGAGGTAAATGGTGAAGAAGTTCAACGCCGACAACCCCGCCCAGCAAACTTCCGGCAATCAGAACAATTCCCAGTTTGGAATCAATGGTCCCGTATCTTAAATGCGTATAAACCCCTGAAACAGACGTGCCGACCATTTGGTTGGCGCTGGTAGCCGCCGCGATGGCAGGCGAAATGCCGAGAAAAATGAGCACGGGGGTGACGATAATTCCCCCGCCGATTCCGAGAAGACCGGAAAACATCCCGGAAATCAGGCCCAGGAGAAGAAGTCCGACGAGATTTTCGCTGATTCCAGCGATAGGAAGGTATATGTCCAAGAATACTTTTCTACAAAACCTACAGGTTGTTCAAAAACCTCAGCTGCTTAGGCCTTTTCTGACGGGGGCCTTCGCCCAAATCGCTCAATGTCCCCCGCACCCCCGTGTTCGCATAGGCAAAGCCTCATGCGAACGCAGCGAGCAACGCGAGCGAGAGGGGAAAGCTTCCTCCGGCTCTATTGGAACAGCATATGTTCGCTGTGAAATCGCTTCCAAAGCGAGCTCGGAGGAAGGGGGCGACGCGAGCCCCTTCGGAATTAAATATGAAACATGACGTTGGATTTTTGGTCTGAGAGCCTCTGGCGCTCGCAGAGCGCCTGCAGAGTCAGCCCCTCCAGGACTTTAAGAATCGCGCTTTGAACCTCGCTCCAAACCCCTTTTAAAACGCACCCTGGCGGTTCGGACGGCTGGAGGCATTGCCGGTCATCCCCTTCAGCGATGCAGATCATCGGGGAAACGGGGCCTTCAATGCTCTGGACAACTTCTGCCAGTCTGATTTCCTTTGGAGGCCTCGAGAGAACATAGCCTCCCTGGGCGCCCCGGATACTGTCCACAAAACCGCCATTCTTTAATACGGCCATCACCTGCTCTAAAAACCTTAACGGGATATGATGCCGTTTGGAAATGGCTCTGACCTGCAGAGGGCCCCGGCCCTCATGCAGGGCCAGTTCCATCAACGCCCAGATGCCATATTCGACCTTTGCGCTAAATCGCATCTATTTCCCTCTTAAACAAAGAGGGGGATGTCAGCGTCCGCCGCATAGTCGAGAAACGTGGCCGCTCCCCCGATTTCAACCCCTTCAATCAGGTCGGAATTTTTGACCCCCATTACATCCATGGTCATCTGACAGCCGATGAGCCTCACTCCGCTCTCCCTGCAGGCGTCAATCAGGTCCGGAATGGAGGCGACATGCGCCGCTTTCATCCAGCTCTTCATCATCATCGTGGCCATGGCGGTCATTCCCGGCAGTGCGCCAAGAATATTCGGCACGGGAATCGGCATGGCGGGATTAGCGAGGGACGGAACCTTCAAGTTCTTATATTTGTTTTTGTTGATGATATCGAGACCGTAGAAAGTAAAAAAGATGGCGGCTTCCATATCGAGCGCCGCGGCCGTGGAGGCAAGGATCAGCGGGGGATAGGCCATGTCCATACTCCCTTTAGAGGCGACAATGGCGCATCTTTTTTTCCGGTTTTCCCCTTTTCTCGTTTTTTCCTCTAACACCGAAATCCGGCCCTCTACCTCCCCTATTTTTTTGTCGAGAAGCTCTTTCAAACGGACATCCATCGATTCTTTAATTTTTTCCTCTACCAGTTGCTGAATGGCTTTATTGTCGAGCGACATTTTTCTTTCTCCCTCCACCGTTTAACCGGTGAATCGTTATTTGACTTTTTTGATGTAAAAAATAAAGGCGCCTCCGGCTTGCTGCTGACTCAAGATCTCCTGGCCGGTCCGGTGGCTCCAGGCAACCATATCATTTTGTGAGCCCGGATCGGTGGCGGTCATTTCCAGTATTTGCCCGATCTTCATCCCGTCAATGGCTTTTTTCGTTTTCAATACCGGCAGGGGACAGCTTAACCCTTTACAATCGAGCTTTACGTTGATCTCTATCGACATATTCTACCCTTTCTTTCCCATGTTTTCACCAAACAATCGTTCGGTCATATTCAACGATCATCCGGGCGATCTCTTCGTAGGAGGCCGCCGGATACGGCGTTTCAATTCCTCTCGCCGCGACATCTTCCCGGCAGGCAAAAATTCGGACCCCTTCCGGCGCCCATTTTTCATAAACCGCGTCATGCATCAGGAGTATCGCGTCTGTTCCCTTTTCAGGCCCTCCGGAAATGACTTCAGCGGCCAAACGGTCTTTTAATTTTCTTATAAAATAAAACGTTTTCATAGGATTGGAACCCTTAAAACGGAATAACCACATCGGCGCGATGGATCATTTCCATCAGTTCTTTTCTCGATTTTTTTGTCATTTGAGGCCTGATTTTAGAATGGAGCGGGAGGGGAAGGGCCTCTGATTCCAGATAAACGCCGATCCCGCAAAGCTCCATCGTATCGATAAATTGATTCATGTCAGGCCGCTTGATCGTCGTTGAAACGGAAGGGAGCGCGTTATAGACCCCCGCTTCCATCAAGAGGAGGTCCACCTGGTTTCCTTCCAGGGTCAACCCAATGCTCATCCGAAACGCCTCTACGCTCTTGAGGGTATTGAAAGGGCTGTTCCTGACAATCACCGCAACTCTTTTTCCCGCTCCCACGCTTTTGAGTTCCCCTTCAACCGAAAGAAAGAAACCGGTCGCTTTTTTTGACAATCTCTGACAACTCGGTCTGGCTAAAATAACCGGTCCCCGGCAAGAGCTGATCTTCCCTGATTCCACGCGATTCCGCCGACATGGCGCAAAGGGAGACCCGGACATTTTTTTCCAGCAACCCACCAAAATTGGAGAAGAGCTTCCTTTTCGAGAAGTTGATAACCGCGTTCAATACGCCGTCATCCATCAAAAAAATATCAACGGAATGATTTTGCGCTATCAGCGCCTCCGTAATAGAACAGACGGTAAAGGTGTTTTCATGTTCCGGGCTGGTTGTGAGTAGAATTCCAATGCGCATGAAAGCTTTCAACCGTTACAATTTCTTGACGTAGACTTCCCAGAGTTCCTTCTCCACCTCTTCCACTTTTAAAACCGTGTGTCCGTCATGCTCGAGGCTCCTTGGAACATTGACGGCGGAAGGGGCGTAATCCAAAACCACTTTCAAGACCTCGCCTGAATTCATACGCTCCAGCATCAGTTTCGATTTCACAAACGTAATAGGGCAGATTTCTCCTTTGAGATTCAATTCTTTGAGCGGCGCTAAAGCCTGATTTTCCATTTTCGATCTTTCCTCCATTTACAAAACTTATTCGTCAGGACGAGATGTTCGCAAGGGAGTTGGCCAGGAGACTTGTTTTTTGAAGTTTTTCAGCGAGAACCTCTCTCAAGAGATCGAGCGCTTCTATCACTTTATGGCTGGCCAGCGAGTAGTAGATCACCGCCCCTTCCCGCTCCGTTCTGACCATTTCCCTCTCCCGCAACACCATCAAATGCTGGGAAATATTGGCCGGCTTCAGATTGAGTTCTGAGGCCAGTTTTCCAACCGATTTCCGCCCTTCTTTTAATTCATATAGAATCAAGATCCGCTTGGGATCTGACAAAGCCTGGCAAATATCGGCATGAAGCCTGTTGATCTCTTCCTGAAAATCCTGCTTCATAATCTCTACCATCCCCATAGGAATAAATTGTTTTGATTATAGCATAATGCGAATATATTTCAAATAAAAAATTCGAAGCTTGCTAAATAGCGGCAGGCCGTAACCTGGACAAAGGTCGGGCGTTAATTTGAACAAAAAGTCAGGTTTGGAGATTAAAGATGGATCAGGATCTGTTTTTGAAGGTTTTATAGGCTTCTTCGTAAAGCGCTTTTTCTTCTCCGGCATACCGGGGGGAAAAATGAAAAACGGTCAAGGAATGGACGCCGGCATTCCTGGCTAACATCCCGGCCTGGCGGGCGGTCAAATGGTGGCGGAAGGCGGCTTGATCGGCGTCCCGGTCAAGAAAAGGGGATTCACAATAAAACAGGGTGGAGTCTTTAGCCAAACTGACGATCTTTGCTTCGTTTTCCTTTGAATAAAGGGTATCAACGACATACGAAATCTTCTGGCCCCGCGTGATCTGATATATGGGGGACAGGTCTTCAATCGGCCATTTTTGTATCTCCTCAACCCCCTCCTTGTTCCGAACCGGAATTTCCAGCGGCGCCCCCCCTTTTCTGTTCTGCCAGATCGCTTCTTTTAGAGCCCTGAGCCAGGGGCCGGGGGAAAACCCTCTTTTCTCCATCTCTTCATTGATAATATTGATATGAAACCGCTCATTCAGGCTGAAAGCCAGGGAGGGAATTTTATGGTCGAGAATTTTAACAAAGACCGAAACCATCGGCTCGCTTAAGATCTCGTCGGTAAATGGAAGGGTTTCTACCTTTTGAGGAGCAAATCCGTCAGAGGCCGTCAGCCGGCTATGGAGACGCCGGTCCGGAAGAATTTCGGTAATCTCCATCACCAGCGGATAGCTTTCCGTCAGGTTCCAGGTATACCCTGCGAGCTTCCCCTGAATATTTCGAATTAAACCTTCCGGGCCATAAAACCGGATTGTTTTGGGATGAGAGAGAACAATTCTGAGGAACCGGTCAAACCCGATAAAATGGTCCATATGGGTATGGGAGATGAAAACGTCCGAAACTTTTAAAACCATCGCGGGAGGAAGCGACCCGTTATTCCCCAGATCAAAAAGGATCGCCCGCCGCTCCCACTTGATATCAATATACAATCCGGGATCGCCAAACGGGCCATTCACCAATCGTGAAAATAGTAAAGATGCCATTCTATTAGACTAAAAAACCTTTCTCCGAGGGCAAAAGTTAAAAACATCTTAACAGGAACGTTGCGATGAAATCCAGCAGTCCGTTTTTTTTCGGATAAATAAACGGGGCAGGTTCCTGTAGAATCTGCCCCGTTTGACTTAATGGGTGCCGTCATATAAACTTTAGTCGTCATGCCTTACTACAACGGAAAACATAATAAAGACGAGCTCATCCCGTCTTTTGAGCCGGTCCCTTTGAAAAGCAGGTGGAAGAACAAGAAGCTCCTCTTGTCTGCCGGAATCGGCGGAACCGCCATTTTTCTCGCCGGAATTTTTATTTTTTACTGGTTTATATTAAGAACGCTCCCTTCCATTGAAGGGTTGCGCGCGTTCTCTCCTTCCGTCTCGTCCCATGTTTACGGTGAAAACAATGCTCAAATCGGAATATTCGCTGTTGAACGGCGAACACCCGTTTCCCTTGTCAAGGTCCCCAAGTATCTCTTCCAGGCGATCATTGCGGTGGAGGATGCCCGGTTCATGGAACATCATGGGATTGATTACCGGAGAATCGCTTCGGCATTTGTTAAAAATATCATTCATCGGCAGATCCGGGAAGGGGCCAGCACGATTACCCAGCAGCTGGTTAAAAACCTTTTCCTTACCTCGGAAAAATCGATTAGAAGAAAGCTCCAGGAATTAATCCTGGCAAAAAAAGTGGAGGCCGCGCTTTCCAAGGACGAAATTCTCGAGCTCTACCTAAACCAGATCAATCTCGGACACGGCGCCTACGGCGTTGAGGCGGCCTCCCATCTCTATTTTGCCAAAGATGTGAGTGAGTTGACGCTTGCGGAATCGGCCTTTATGGCCGGGCTTCCCAAAGCCCCGACTGAATACTCTCCGTATAATAACCCCGACAAGGCAAAGCAGCGGCAGGAGATCGTATTAAAAAGAATGGTCGTTTCCGGTTATATTTCCGCTGTCGACTCCGCTGCAGCCGCAAATGAAACCTTGAAATTTCAGAGACTTCAAAAGACCGATGACATCTCTCCCTATTTTATGGAATATATCCGCCTTCTCTTGAAGGAACGGGGCTACGACGATGACGCGATCTATACGGGTGGGCTCAATGTTTATACCTCCCTGAACCTCGATCTCCAGACCGCGGCCACCCATGCTGTTCATGACGGGCTCAGGGCCCTCGATAAAAGGCAGGGATTCAGGGGCCCGGCCGATCATATTGAAGAGATTGAAGATTACCTGAACAAGAAAAAACCAAGGGGCTACCAGCCGGAAAACCCCTTTGGCGCAAATGATGTCTTTGAGGGAATTGTCACCAACGTCGACGACCAGGCCGCGTTGGTAACCGCCAAAGGAATCAACGGAAAAATAAAACTGGAAGACATGGCCTGGGCCAGAAGGAAACTGACCGGAAAAGATCTTAAAAAAGATATTGAGATGCTCCCTCCCAAAAGTACCGCAAAGCAGATTCTGAAAAAAGGGGATATCGTCAAGCTTGGACTAAAAAAATATGATCCGGCAAAAAAAGAGTTTCTGTTCGCTCTTGAACAGGAGCCTCTGGTCGAAGGGGCGCTGATCGCGCTCGATCCCGCCACCGGCGCCATTAAAGCAATGGTAGGAGGGTATGATTTCAAAAAAAGCGAGTTTAACCGGGCAGTTCAAGCCAAACGCCAACCAGGATCGGCCTTTAAACCGGTGATTTACGCGACCGCGATTGAAAGAGGAAAAAGCCCCGCGAATATTATTCTTGATGCTCCGATTATTTACAAAGATCAGGAGCTGGATAAGGTCTGGAAACCGGAAAATTATGAAGGCAAATTCTACGGACCGATCCCTATGCGGGAGGCGCTGGCACATTCCAGAAATCTTGCCACCATCCGCCTTTTGGATGAGATCGGCATTACTCCTGTCGAAGATTTCGCCCGCCGTATCGGGCTGGTCTCTCCGTTTCAACGCGATCTTTCCCTGGCCCTGGGAACATCCGCTGTGGGGATTCTGGAATTGACTTCCGCCTATGGCGTGTTTGCCAATCAGGGCATTTATGCCGAACCATTCGCAATTGAATCGATCTCGGACCATAACAACAATGTCAAAGAGACCCATGAAGTCCAGACCCGCCAAGCGATCTCCAGGGAGGTGGCCTATATGATTACTAACATGCTTGAAGATGTCGTTCAAAACGGCACGGGTAT
>DATNMI010000120.1:0-2004 GCA_035602375.1 Nitrospiria bacterium
CTATTCGGGTTCCAATCCGGGCGGGGTTTATACAGTCAGTTCCTCTCTTCTCAATATCTCCGTCGCTGTTGACTGGCAGAATTTTGACCTGGTCTGGGTCAATCGTCCCCAGAACAGGCTCTTTGCAATCTATGGCTATACCGATTTGGTCCCCGGGCATGACGGAGGAGCGGGATCCCAGTCCTGGTCCCCGGCGGGCGGGTGGAGTGGCGATGCCGCCATTCCGGGGTTTCCGCTTGATCCCACCTATGGATTGTACAGCCCGATCTTTATGAATCTTCGTCTGGATGACGACCCTCAGTCAGGGGATCTGCTGGCGGTATTTAAATCGTATCTCGGAAATTATGCCTCCGTAAGCGGTCTATTAAGTTCCCAGCTCTTCACAATCCGGTGGGACGGCGCGGCATCCGCCTGGACGGATAACAAACAGCAGACCACTGGAGAAATAGTTGATTACCAGGATAATTATGCCGGCCTCTCCTATTATAAAAACTTTCCGGTAATCTTTTCACCGACCACAGTTCAGAATTTTACGCAGGGGGGTGCGGTCAACCTGGATGTCCAGGGGACCTTGTTTAAATCCGGCGCCGTCCTGAGTTTTCCGGGATTAGTCAATTCCACCACGACGGTGAACACCCTGACAAATCCGAATTTCCTGACCACAACTGGATTGATCGCTGCTACATTCCCTCCCGGTATTTACGATTTTACAATTACAAATCCGGACGGGTCCCAGGCGGTAGGGAAGGGCCTGATCCAGATATCTCCCTCTGCATCGAACCCTCCAACAGTCCTGTCGGCGTCGCCAAATTTCGGGGCGGAAGGGGTGTCAGGGGTAAAGATTCTTCTGACCGGGTATAATTTTCCTGTCAACTGTTCGGTCTCCTTTTCAGGAACCGGAATTACGGTAACCAGCCAGTCTTGCCCTTCTTCCACACAGGTGTCGCTGACTCTGAACATTGATCCTGCCGCTCCTGCCGGTCTCAGGGATATAATTATTACAGATCCTGCTGCTCCAGGCACCCCTTATACCAGTCCCTCGCTTTTTACGGTCAATTTTGCGCCTTCGATTACCTCTGTGACGCCGGCTTCCATTACCCAGGGACAGACCGGGGTGAATATGACGATTGCCGGGAGCGGATTTCAGCCCGGAAGTACAGTCGAAATTCAGGACGGCGCGAACGACCTGGGATGGCGGAACCCTGGGGCGACCGTGAATACCTACCAAAATGGAATGACCGGAAATCTTTTCAGCATAACGGGGACAGGAGACCAGGTGGTTTCTGCGATCATTGCAACGATTGATAACGAGTCCAATCAACCGAACTCGGATGCGTCAGTCGCTATTTATGATGATAACGGCGGCGTTCCTGGAAATTTAAGGGTGATTGTTTCATCCTCGCTGATCTCCGCCAACACGAATCCCGCGGTGATCCCTTTCCTTTCGGGCAACCGTGTGCTTGCCCCGGGAAATTACTGGGTCTTTTTGAATTTTAACCGATTGGGAATGGTTCTGGCCCATGATGATAATCAGACGGCTTGCGACGGCATGTCGACCTGTGTGGCGCTTAACCAATCCGGCCCGTTTGGAACATGGCCTTTAACGGGGGGGCCGGCCGGTTCATGGACTCCTTTTCCCGGCCGCAGGTATGCGATGTCGGTCTTGTATTGCCCGGTAGGGACAGTGTGTGGAAATTCTCCGAAACCGCCGTTCGTTACGGCTGGTTCGTATTCATACACGAGCGTTAACGGACTTAACGGATTTGATAATAATAAGATGACCGGCACTTCATTTACTACCGCTCTGCCGGCGCATATTACCGGACTGACCGCCTATATCAATACCGTAGATCCAAATGCCCAATCAGCATCGATGGCGATTTACACTGATAATTCTGGCGCCCCCGGGGCTCTTCTGGTCGCGACTTCTCAAAACCAGACCCTGACTGCAGGCGCATTTAACCAGTTTCAGATTTCTCCCACGACGCTTCTTCCCGGGAAATA
>DATNMI010000128.1:0-4980 GCA_035602375.1 Nitrospiria bacterium
AAGAAAAAAGTGAAGACCGATAGGCTCGAGAATATTTTTGTAGAAGGGATGTTGTACCCAGACCTTGTTCTCTATCAGGTGAGATCCCTTTCTTGAAACAAATCCCTCCTGTTTTACCTGGCGAATGGTTGGAACGGGAGTGTTCGTGTAATATTCGTCCAGATATCTTGAAAACGCATTCTGTGAGAAATGATAAAGATAAATATTTTCAATGTTAAGTGATCCGGGAATTACTTTGATAACCCATGCCCCATCAAACTGGACGGCGTTTTGCAAAATCCTGACAATACTTTTTGAAATAGTTTCTAGGTCAGAAACCTTTCCTTGATTTATTTTGACCAGTTGGTTCAACTGGTTTAATGTTAATTGATGATGCTTTCCCAGAATCATGATTTTCAGGCATGGATTAAAAATAAGGTTATTAAAACACTTAAATGTATCTGGAAAAACAGTTATGCCGAGAGCACCCCTCTTTAAGGGGGGTTGATCCGATCTGAAAATACCATATTATCATAAACGGCAATACTTTTTTTATTAAATTTTATAAATTGAAAGCTGATCAATGTCTGAGCACCGAGAGGAGAAGGTAAGAGGGGCGAGATTTTCGGTAAATCTTAGAGTGAAATGTTTTTCCTCGGTCCAGATTCCTTCCAAGGAGGAAAAATCAGCTGAAAAGGTGAAAGATGCTCCGGCAGAAACGACCTTTGAGGGTGAAATTTCAAATATCAGTAATGATGGCGCCTGTCTGGTTTCTACCCATGAATTAAAAATAAATGAACTGCTAAGGGTTGCATTTCCGTTCAATAACGTTATTTCTCCCTACGTTACTTCTCCCCGGACTCTTGCCGAAGTGAGGTGGATTCATCCCATCGGTCAGGGTCAATTTCATTCCGGTCTCCGTTTTCTCCTCTGAAAAATAAAGCGAACGCGTCCTTATCTTAAATCGGTTCTGCTCTAATTTAATTACCCCCCCCATCTGAGGGGCTATTTATTTAGTTTTTACTTATATATTATGCTCAAGACAAAAATTCAAGAGATCAAGTAATTATAATGTTACCTGCAATTAATATAAGCAATTCAAATCCAAAGAATCTTCTCCTTAAGAAGATACAGACCGGCCACGCTAAATCAGGTGTGATTGGTCTAGGTTATATCGGTCTTCCCCTGGCCATCGAGATGGCGAGAGCCGGGATAGAAGTGACTGGAATTGAAATTAACCCGGTGAGAGTAGAAACGCTCTTAAGCGGTCGTTCCTATCTGAAAAATGTTCCCTCTTCTCTCGTTTCAGAATATGTCGGTTCCGGAAAGCTGACTGTAACCGGTTCCATCGAAGAGATTAAATCTCTCGATATTATCTGCATCTCTGTTCCCACCCCTTACCGCAAGACTCAGGCCGCCGATTATTCGATCATTCTGAATCTGATCAGGGAACTCTGTTCACGGGTCAAGCCGGGTCAATTGATTGTCCTTGAAAGCACAACCAGCCCCGGCACCATGGATAATCTGATTGCCCCGCTGTTTAGGGATGCAGGTTTTGAAATTGGAGAGGATCTTTTTCTGGCTTATTCTCCCGTCAGGGAAGACCCCGGAAATCGCAAATTTAAACACAAAACGATTCCCAAGGTATTGGGGGGCTATTCTTCTCATTGCACCGAAATAGCCGCTCTTTTTTATAGCCAATTCGTTGACAAGGTCGTTCCGGTTTCTTCGGCAAAGGTCGCCGAAATGGTGAAATTTCTGGAGAACACCTTTCGTTCCGTCAATATCGCGATGATTAACGAAATTTCCAAGATATGCCACAAGTTGAATGTCAATGTCTGGGAAGTGATCGAAACGGCCAAAACCAAACCATTCGGTTTCATGCCATTCTATCCTGGCCCGGGATTGGGGGAGTCCGGCAATCGGGTTGATTCGGTCTATCAATCTTTGAATTCGGGATTACGCGGCCTCGGATCCAAATTTATAGATCTTGCCGGCCAGATTAATAGTTCTATGCCGGAATTTATCATTGTGAGGATCAATCAGCTGTTAAATAGCCACCGGAAAAGTCTTGCCGGATCGAAAATCATGATTATCGGAATGGCATACAAAAAGGATGTAGAAGAGACAAGCGAGTCTCCCGCGATTGAAGTCGCAAAATTATTGAAGGAGAACGGGGCAGACCTCCGGTTTTATGACCCCTTTGTTCAACAGGTATCAATAGGGGGGGAATTTATTCAAAGGACAGGTCTTGAAAACGGCGTATTAAAAAGTTGCGATCTTGTCGTGATTTTAACCGATCATTCGGGGGTTGATTACAAAAGAATCGCCAAATACTCCAAATTGATTTTTGACACCCGAAACGCGATGCACCGGCTTCAATGGCCTCAGGTCGTCAGGTTATGAGGGGAAAGGAAACGTCTTTACGGAACGGACCAGGGCTCCGGAAAAGGTTTCTTTATCTAAAATGGGTGGCATATCCCTTATTGATCAACATGTATTTATTAGCGTTTATTGAAATTACAGAGGCATCCCCCTTGGAAATTAAACCCGGGCTTCAACTGTCAGAACGATACATTGAGAATTCGGACTCTACTTTAAATGTCCATTCGGAAGAGCGTGTTTCTACAGCTACCGGTTCTCTTTCCATGGTCTATCAACCGGTCGGGCTTAATCTGTCGGCAGGTTATTCTCTCAGCCCCAGCTATTCTTCGGGAAATCCTGATTCAAGGTATTTAGGTCAGGAAGGCAATATCAGCCTGACCGCGGACCGGCCGCGATGGTCGACTTCCTTGACAGGCAAACTGGTGTCGACGCGGTTTATTGATCAGATTGTGGAGTATAACCAGGTCGCGGTTTCCCAGAACAACAACTATTATCAGAAGAGCGGGAGTTTGGGCGGTTCGTATTCAATCAGCAGGATCTCAAACCTGTCAATGACCTACAGTTATACGGGAAATATCTATGACGCCGGTTCTCTTTATAATTCCGAAACGCAATCCGCGAGCGGATCTCTTTCCTATTCCTGGACCGCGAAAAGCCAGTTCGCATTTTCCGGATCGGGAAATCTTTACAGCTATCAAAATGGAGGCAGGAGCAAATCTGTTTCCGCGATGATGGATTGGAGTTATGTCTTCAGTCCATTTACCACATCTCAAATTGGCGGCGGCGGGGGCCTTTCAAGCGGTTATTACAGGTTTTTCGCGGCCGACGCGGGATTAACCAGAAAATTTAAAAACGGAGCGGGTCAAATAACCTATAGCAGAGGGATTAACAGCGGAGGAGGGTATACGGCGGTTCCCGTAATAAATCAGAATGTCGCCGTAAATGTTTCTGAAACGGTTCTCGGCCAGCTTTCAGGCTCTGTATCGGGCGCGCTTGGAGAATCCGTCTCATCCTACGCAAATACCGCCTTTAATCTTCGCTATTGGAATATAGGAATAAGTTTAAGTTATCCGATTCTGAAATGGCTTGGCAGTTCGCTCTCCTATAACCATTATGATCAAAAGAGTATTGGCGTCACGGAAGACCATTCCTCTTATGATCAGGTGTTGATTTCCCTTTCCTCGAGTTTTTTACCCTGGAGATTTTAAATGAGTAACGCACTTTTTAATAAAAAGGAAAAGCAGGCCTCTCCTATGGAGTATGTCGATATTATCTGGAGAAGGAAATGGTGGCTGGCTGTTCCAGTCCTGGTATCGCTCGTGGTTGCCGCTGTTCTTATCCGCTATCTTCCGAAAACGTACCGGTCCTCCACTCTGATCATCGTGGAAGCGCAGAAAGTTCCGGAGGATTATGTGAAATCGGCAGTGAGCGGAACCATTGAAGACCGTTTAGCGACCATTCGCCAGCAGATATTAAGCCGGTCGCTTCTTCAGAAAATGATCAACGAGCTTGGTTTGTATAAAGAAGAACTCAAGAGCGGATCGACCGAGGAGGTCCTGGAAGGGATGCGGAAAAATATAGAGATTAAAACGGATAGCGGCAAGAAATCTGTGGACGCTTTTACGATCTCTTTTGAAGGAAACAACCCGAAAACAGTCATGGAAGTCACCAATAAACTTGCGTCTCTTTATATTGAGGAAAATTTAAGGGTGCGTGAACAGCTGGTGGAGGGGACGACCGATTTTCTTCAAAAGGAACTGCAAACCCTGAAGACCTCATTAGACAAGCAGGAAGATTTAATCAGCCAGCATAAGAAAAAATTTATGGGAAGTCTGCCCCAACAGCTTGATTCAAATCTCAGGTCCCTTGACCGGTATCAGATGGAATTGCAAACGCTTTCTACGTCTCTCATGGTGGCGGAAGAGAAAAAGCTGGCCCTGGAGGGGAGAGCGAGAGGGGAGACTGCCTCCCATGATTCGGAAGATACCTCAGCAGGCAAGGGAAACGGGGCCAAAGGAGGGGAGCCGGGAATCAATGAATACGCCAGCCTGGCGCAGATGAAGGAGACGCTTGAAAATCTCAAGATGGAGTATACGGACGAGTACCCGGACGTTATTACGCTGAAGAGGAAAATAAAAGAGTTAGAGGCTTCTCTTTCCCGCAGAAACAAGGTCGCTGCGGAGAGCGATAAGGACAGGACAAAAGAGAAGGGTAAAGGTAAAAAAGAACTCCTTGCGCAAGAAGCCGGGCTTGGTCCTGGCGCTCAAAGACAGCTGGAAGAGCTTAACCTCGAGATCAACTCTCTCAAAGAACGCGAGCAGACGGTCACCTCAAATATTCGTCGTCTTGAGAAAATGGTCGATCAGACGCCTGTTCGAGAACAGGAAGTAGAGGTTTTATTACGGGATTACGAAAACACAAAAAAAGGCTACCAGTCTTTGCTCGATAAGAAATTAAACGCCGAACTCTCCGAAAACCTGGAAAAGCGCCAGAAGGGGGAGCAGTTTCGAATTCTGGATCCTGCCAATTTGCCTCAGCGGCCTTCCAAACCCGATGAAATACGCCTGTTTGGACTCTGTCTGGGGACCGGGTTTGCCGGCGGCCTGGGGCTTGTTC
>DATNMI010000130.1:0-2180 GCA_035602375.1 Nitrospiria bacterium
CTCATCTGGGCATTTCCCCTACCGTCATCAGTTCCTATCGTTCCTATCAGGAAGGGCGTTATCGATCCTCGACCGACTTTGTATTCGAGAACTATGACCGCATTATCGAGATGGTATCTGAAAAATTCCATCCCTTTACACTGCGCAATCTTTTCAGGATTAAATGCCCTAAATGCGGGCGAATAGACGAAACTACCATCGCATCGGTTGATCGGGGTATTGTCTCTTTTCGATGCGAGCCCTGTGGAAAAGACCAAAAAGGGCATTATGGAGAGCTAGTCGGGAAATTAAGCTGGAAACTCGATTGCGCCGCGCGCTGGAATATATACGAAATCGATCACGAAACTTTTTCAAAAGCCCACACGGCAGAATTGGGCAGTGTCAATATATCGGCGTTTTTATCGCACGAGTTCTTCGGCGGACAGGTCCCAAAGCCGAGGTTGTACGGGCAAATTACGCTATCTCCCGAGTTACGAGGAAAGCTCCTGGATATTCTGCCCCCGAAACTATTCAATTCACTTCTTAACGGAAACCCTACCCGGGATCTGATCATCAGCGCCAGCTCCCTGACTGAATTTTGCCGTCAACAGCCGGTCTCAAACGGGATCGACTATATCAGCTATGTCAAATCAGAACTTCCAAAAAAACTGCTGTGCGTTCAGGAACTAACGAGCGAAGATGCCGATCTGGTCTCCTATGCGGAAAGATTCTCAAAAAACATATTTCATAAGGAATCTCGGTTCCAGCTTCCTTCTCAGGAAACGCTCGGCCGGATTCCATTGCCCAATATCAAGTCGGCAATGGATATCATAGGCTGGAGCATCGGGACCCGGAAAGGCCAATCGGAAACCCAGTCGGTACATGGCGCGGATCATGAAAATGTCATCCGCACCTATTTGAAGAGTCTTCATCTCGATTCCTCCGTTTATAAAGATTTAAGAATCCTTTTTGCCCAAGAGGAAGGGCCCAGCATCCCTACGCTGCTGGAGTCTCTTCCTGTAGCATTTTTAGACCAGACCCTCCTGGCCATCCGCTCTTTTATGGAAAAAGAGGATGGAAAGAATAGGGCGGGGAAAGGTAGTCCGGCTTAACCGATGCCAAAGCAGAATTTCAATATTTTTAATTTGATTTCACCCGTTGATGGGCAGCGGCTTCGAACGCTGCGACTCCTCTCCGGGCGCGGAATTTCAACCCTTTTTAGCCATAACGCTGAACCTTCAAAGCCGGGCACGAAAGCTGAAACTCTCAGGTTTCTCAAAAGACTCTGCTTAAAGATTAAAGAGAACAGAGCCGACCTTGTCCCGATGCTTGTCATGGAAACAGGATATATTCGATCGGATAGCGAGGAGATCATCGATGGGTCGATCGAATTTCTTGAAGAGTTTGGAAAGGAAGTGGAAACGGCTCGGTCCACGGGGAAAGCGGTCGCCTTACCGTTCGGGACTGATGCAGAGCGAAAAATCCATCTTGCTTCTCGGCCCTATCGGCAGGTGGCCGTTATTATTCCGCAAAACGCGTCCTTCGGAATTACATTGATTGTTCTGGCGGCCGCTCTCTATAGCGGAGTGAAATTAGTCTTAAGAGCCTCTTTGCAATCAGGTTTAACCACTGAAATTTTAAAAAAACTGGTTAAAGAGAGCAATCCGCCAGAGTCATCCGTTGAGTTTGTCTCCTGCCTTGCGGTCGATTTTCTGAGGGCCTGTTACAAGTCCCCTTCCGTTGATCTCATCCATTACATCGGGAGCAATCGATATGTGCACTCTATCCTTATCGATGCATTTAACGCGGGGAAAGCATCTCTCTTAGACGGACAGGGGAACGGTCTGGTCTATGTCGATCGTAGTTTCCCGGTGGACAAAGCGATTAAGATTATTACGGCGGGGGCAGTCCGCTATAATGGGGAGACCTGTACATCGATCAATGGCGTATTGTGTCATCCCGACATATACAAAAGGTTGCGGAATGGCCTCTCCGAATCGTTGGGCGCTCTCTCTGTGGGGCACCCTATGGAGGCCGGAACCGATGTCGGACCGTTGTTTAGCAAAACCCAGGCGGATCATATAGGAAACCTTGTCCGTTCAAGCGGAGGAGAGTTCCTGTCGGGAGGAGAGATCAAAGGCGCCTATATCACTCCTGGCCTGATCGAAGGGGAGGACAGGGGAAGGGCGCTTGTGACCGAA
>DATNMI010000140.1:0-2034 GCA_035602375.1 Nitrospiria bacterium
TGGCCTCTGACCGCTGGTTGAGCTTGAGATACGACCGGCCCATCTCCTCCATAATGCGGGTGTTATTCGGGGCGATCAACAGTCCTCGTGTACCATAGACTAGGGCGTCCGAATATTTTCCAAGCTCATTATCGAGTTCCATCAACTGGTATATTGCCCGAAGATTTTCGGGCTTCTTCTCAAGGGTTTTCAGGTTGACTTCCATGGCGCCAGCGTAATCTCCCTTTTTTCTCCAGAGGAAACAGCTGAGGCACTCCCCTGCGTAGGGTTCGCCTTGTGAAGCGTCATACGCTTTTTTCAACATCGCCTCTTCCTGGTCGAGGTTGCCGATTTCCGAATAAAGGATTGACGCTTTCGCATAGGCCTCCAAATTTTTCGGATCAACGGCGGACGCCTTGCCGTAGGCCTCGATGGCCTTCTTTCTCAGCCCCCCTTTTTCGTAGGCGATGCCGATGGTATTCCATGCCTCTGCGGGGTGGTCTCCGGCCTGAATGGCCCGGCGCGCATAAGCAATGGCATTTTTTTCCTGGGAGGGGTCAAACACCAGGAGCATTCTGTGGACGATCGCCAAAAGCGCCGGAGGCTGGCGTTCTTTAGGGAGAGAATGGAGCGCTCCAGCCGATTCCAGAAGAAAATAAAGGGTAAAAGTATGGATATTCCTGGTTTGGCCCGCCTTTAAAACCGTGTAGAAACTGGAAAGAGCCCCGGGATAATCCCCTTTTTGAATCAGGGCGCACCCAGATAAAACCAGAGCGTCCGGATGGGCGGATTCTGATTTAAGAATTTTTGAAAAATAGTCCAGCGCCTCATCCTGTTTCTTGTTCTCCAATGAAATGGCTCCGAGAATCAGACTCGGGAACGGGGCTGACGGCTCGCTGTCGAGCGCGCGCCGGGAAAAGTCAGCCGCGTTTTTCAAATCATTTTTAAGATAGAGCCGAAGAAGGAGGCGTCCGTTGAATTCTTCTTTTTCAGGAACCAGATGCGAAAAACGCTCTTTAAAATGCTTCCGAAAATCCCCGGCGGCATCCGTATAATTTCCGGCTTCATATTGAATGAGGCCCGCAACCGCGGGAACGGAAAGATTGTAGGAATTGTCGTTCACGAATCCGGCGGTTTTGATGATTCCGGAAACGGCATACAGATGATCACCGAAGAAATCTATGGCCGCCCATGGCAAAACGGCCGCAGAGATGATCAAAAATCGAAACAGATATTTGGAAAAATTCAAGACGGGTCCCGATAACAAAAGAGAATTGTTTAGCCTGGATTACTGACAATTAAAGTCTATCCGGCCGTCCCTGTTTGGTCAAACGTCGGAGAGAGGCGTTCATTACTTCTTTACATCTCCGCGCTCTTTTAAGATAATGAAATGAACATGAGCCGTCCCCTGATCTTTATTATCGAAGATGAGCCCGATATCGCCCGCCTGATCAAGCTCTACGTGGAGAAGGAAGGTTATCGGACCGCCCATTTTTCCAACGGCGCCCAGGGGCTTCAGGAAATCCGGAACAAAATTCCCGACCTGTTGGTCCTTGACCTGATGCTTCCTGGAACCGACGGTCTCGAAATCTGTAAAAAGCTCCGGAGCGCTCCAGAGACCCGCCAGCTCCCGATCCTGATGGTGACCGCGAAAGGGGAGGAATTGGACAAGGTTCTGGGGCTCGAGCTCGGCGCGGACGACTACCTTACCAAGCCCTTTTCACCCAGAGAGCTGACGGCCCGCGTCAAAGCCCTTCTTCGGCGTTCCAACCCTTCGGACATTTCACCAGCGACCCTGACCTTTGGCGCCCTTCGGCTTGATCCGGTCCGTCATGAGGTCCGGGTGGGGGAGAAAGAGGTTGAGCTGACCGCGAAAGAGTTCGGACTTCTTGAAGTCCTCCTGAAAAATAGAGGAAAGGTCCTCACCCGCGATACGCTTCTCAACCAGGTCTGGGGGTATGATTATTTTGGCACCACCCGGACTGTGGATGTTCATGTAGGAAGGATTAGAGAAAAGATTCCCCTCCTGGCGGACGCCATCGTGACTGTGAAATC
>DATNMI010000225.1:0-5666 GCA_035602375.1 Nitrospiria bacterium
CCGGCCGCCATTCAGGACTCCAATGCCCGTAAATCGGCTGAACGAGCCCTGGAATATATGGGCCTGCGCGGAGGGGCAAAAATCACCGAAATTCCGATTGACCGGGTGTTTATCGGGTCATGCACCAACTCTAGGATTGAAGACCTCCGGAGGGTGGCGCGGTTTGTAAAAGGGAAAAAGGTTGCAAAATCGGTCTACGCGATGATTGTCCCGGGGTCCCAGAGGATCAAGCATAAGGCGGAGGGCGAAGGACTCCACAAGATTTTCCAGGAAGCCGGTTTTGACTGGCGGGAGTCGGGCTGTTCCATGTGTCTCGGAATGAATCCGGACACCCTGAAACCGGGGGAACGGTGCGCCTCGACGTCAAACCGGAATTTTGAAGGAAGGCAGGGAAAAGGTGGAAGGACCCATCTGGTCAGCCCTCTCATGGCGGCGGCGGCGGCGGTCGAAGGCAAGTTCGCAGACATTCGGCAATATGATTTGAAGGAGATTTAAAAAATGGAACCGTTTAAAACGCTGGACGGGGTCGTCGCGCCTCTTGATCTGAATAATGTGGATACCGATCAGATAATTCCTAAACAATTTCTAAAACGGATTGAAAGAACCGGGTTCGGGCAATTTCTTTTCTTTGACTGGAGATTTACCGAAAACAAACAGCCGAACCCTGAATTCGAAATGAACGGAGCCCGGTACAAAGGGGCGACGATTCTGGTGTCCCGGTCTAATTTTGGATGCGGCTCTTCCAGGGAACATGCGCCCTGGGCGCTTCTTGATTACGGGTTTCATTGCGTCATCGCCCCGTCATTTGCCGACATTTTTTATAATAACTGTTTTAAAAACGGGATTCTTCCGGTCCGCCTTTCTGAGGAGGCGGTGGAGGAGGTCTTCCAGAAGGTTCGAAAAACACCCGGTTTCAGGCTGAAGATCGACCTGGAGAAAAAAAGGATCACTTCTTCTGAAGGTCTTGATTTTTCGTTTGATGTAGATGAGTTCCGGCGCTACTGCCTGATGAACGGGTTAGACGATATCGGGCTGACCCTTCAGCACGAATCAAAGATCGACGCCTACGAAAAAAAGCCTGCGGCGGTTTAGCGGGCGTTGAATCCCTGCGGCGAGCGAAATCCCGGCCAAAAGTCCATGCCGCCATTGTTTTCTAAGACGAATAAGACGAAGTTTGTTATACTAGGAATGGCTTAACCCCGGGGTTATCAGGAAATGAAAAAGCTGTTTGGCACCGATGGCGTTCGCGGTATCGCCAATATGGAGCCGATGACCACCGAAACGGTCATGAGGCTCGGCAGGGCGGCCGCCTACCTTTTTAAGAAGAAAAAGGGGAGACACCGGATTGTTATCGGAAAGGATACCCGGGTTTCAGGATACATGCTTGAAAGTGCCCTGACAGCCGGGATCTGTTCCATGGGGGTCGATGTTCTCTTGGTCGGTCCCATGCCGACTCCCGCCATCGCACTGATTACCCGGAGCCTTCGCGCAGACGCCGGCGTGATGATATCGGCCTCCCATAATCCGTTTGAGGATAACGGAATCAAGTTCTTTTCTCCCGAAGGCCTTAAACTACCCGATGACGTCGAATCCCAGATAGAGAAACTGGTGGAATCGGGAGAAATTGACGCGATTCGTCCGACCGCGCGGGAAATCGGAAAAGCGTTCCGGATAGACGACGCGAGGGGACGTTATATTGAATATGTGAAAAATACGGTACCCCGCGGAATGGATTTTCAGGGATTAAAAATAGTTGTCGATTGCGCCCATGGCGCCGCTTACCGGGTGACCCCTTCTGTTTTTCGGGAACTGGGAGCCGACATTATCGTGACCGGTGATTCGCCGGACGGCATGAACATCAATAAAGATTGCGGCGCTCTTTTTCCCGATCATTTAAAAGAATTGGTAAAGGAGCATGGCGCCGACCTCGGCATCGCCCATGACGGAGACGCGGACCGGGTCATTTTCGTTGACAGGTTCGGCGCCATCGTGGACGGGGATCAGGTGATGGCCGCATGCGCTATGGATATGAAAAAAGATGGCCGGTTGAAACGGAATACAGTGGTCGCAACGGTAATGAGCAACATGGGAATGGAGGCAGGATTAAAAAAAGAGGGGATTGGTCTGGTCAGGACTCCCGTGGGAGACCGGTATGTTCTGGAAAAGATGATTCAGGAAGGCTATAACTTCGGAGGCGAACAGTCCGGCCATATTATTTTTCTCGATTTTAACACCACGGGAGATGGACTGATTACGGCCCTGCAAATGGTTTCTCTGATGAAGAAGACCGGGAAGCCGTTGCATGATCTGGTTTCTTCGATTACTCTCTACCCTCAGGTTCTTGTCAATGTCCGTGTCGCGAAGAAAGTGGATTTATCGGAGATTCCCGGGGTGAAGGATCATATCGCCGCGGTAGAAACAAAACTGGGAGAGAAGGGCCGCATCCTGGTCAGGTTTTCCGGAACGGAGCCTTTGATTAGAATCATGATCGAGGGAGAAGACCTGAAGATGATCGAGGATCATGCCAACCATCTTGCCGAAACCGTCAAGAACGGGTTTAAAAAACTGGAGGGTCATTTCACGGGAGCGAGGATACGCCAATGACAGTAAAAGACCCGATGGAGCGGCTGGTGATCAATCTGGCCGAAGGCCTTCTGGAAGAGTATGCTCTGGAAGCTCGCGCTCAAACAACAGAGAAGGATAAATGGGAGGTTGTAAATATCGCCATGTATACCAAAGGAATACAGCTTTATATCGGAATGATTCTTAGTTTGTCAGGCGCTATTTTAGCTTCCGGCAGGGGAGCAACGGCCGTGGTTATCCTGACAGGAATATTATTTGCCCTTGAGCTTCTGGAAACCACCATTATTCCGGAAAGAAAGAAAACCCTGGCTCTGGTCATGTTGAGCGGGTCTGTCCTTCTCGTTTCCGTTCTGGAGATGGTTGAAACGGTAGGAAGAAACTTCAATATGAACGTCTTCTATCTTATTGTGATGCTGATCGGCTCCCTTCTCATGTTTATAGAAGCGGTCCGCGCCGTACTTCCAAAAAATTCCGCAAAATAACCGGCAGAGAAATTATTTTAAAGGAAGCTGTTTTATGAAAAAGTGGTTTAACGCCGGTTCGAAACGCCTTTTGCTCTTATGGGGCTTTTCGGGAATTCTCTATGGCCTGACAGGTTGCGTGACATCTCCCGCATCTATTCCAGCGGGAGCTTCCCCGGTTCCGAAAATTGCCCTGGTTCTGGGTGGAGGCGCGGCCAAGGGATTTGCCCATATCGGCGTGATTCGGACGCTGGAACAGGAGAAAATCCCCATTGACATGGTCATTGGCACCAGCGTCGGGAGTTTAATTGGGGCGATTTATGCCGACACGCGAAGCAGTTTTGAACTGGAGGCGATCGCATTTAAACTTGAAAAGGACGATATTTTCGATTTTTCGGTTTTTTCTTCCACATGGGGGCCCGTGAAGGGAGACCAGCTGGAAAAGTTCGTCCGGACTAAAATTAAGAAGGTCAATATCGAAGATCTCAAGATTCCTTTTGCGGCTGTGGCGACCAATCTTTATACGGGGGAAAGGGTGGTCCTGGATAAAGGTCCGGTGGCGTTCGCCGTCAGGGCCAGCAGTTCTATTCCCGGAGTTTTTACGCCAGCTCAGAGTCCGGGCGGATTGCTGGTGGATGGAGGAGTCGTGGACAACGTGCCTGTGGATGTAGCCCGTGAAAAGGGAGCCGATCTGGTGATCGCCGTCAATATCGGAAAGCCGAGCGTTAATAAAAACATTTCTAATATTCTGGATGTCACCCTCCAGGCCGTCGATATCATGTTCAACGAAATCTCCAAATTTAAAATCCAGGGAGCGGATATCGTGATCGAACCTGACGTAAGTAATCTGGGAATGATGGATTTCTCCTCAAAAGAGGCATCGATGCGGGCCGGAATTGAGGCGACCCGAAAGATGATTCCCGAAATTAAAAGCAAGATTGACGCCTGGGCCGCCAGGAAAGCCAAGGCGCCGTCTCCCTGAGATTTTGAAAGGCGCTTTGCCCGGGGAAATTGTTGATTGTTCGCATTGTTTCGGTTATATTTTATTTTCCCTTATTGTAGTCAAACCTTCAATAAACAGGAGCGGTGGAAGTGACGATGGTAGACGAGAAAATCAGGGTTCTTCATGTGAGATTAAACAAGACCTTTACGATCCGGTTATGGGAAGACAGAACGACAGCCTTCCGGTGGCACCTGGAATATGACTCTTCCGTATTAAGCCTGACCGACGAGGATTTTGAAAGGACCTCCATCGCTTCGACCGTCGATGCGGGAAACCGGATTTTTGAATTCAAGGCGCTTCGTGCGGGCAGCCATACCATTCAGATTTCAAAAAGAATGGGCGTGGTGGCCGCGGAAGAGCATCGGTTTTTTCAGGTGGTTGTTGAATAGCCCCTCCCTGCTCTCCCAATTGATATGAAAGTTAACGAAATCTTTTACAGCGTTCAGGGAGAATCGACTTTCACCGGGCTGCCGACGGTGTTCGTTCGAACAACGGGGTGTCCCCTCCGTTGTTCCTGGTGCGATACCTCCTATGCTTTCTATGAGGGGACCGAAAAATCAATTGACCGGGTCATTGAGGAGATTGAGAAATTTGGTTGCCGTCTTGTCGAACTTACGGGCGGGGAGCCTCTGACTCAAAACGATTCCGGCCGGTTGATGACCTCTCTTCTGGACCGGGGTTTCGAGGTGCTCCTCGAAACTAGCGGCGCGATTTCTATAAAAGAAGTGGATCAACGGGTCAAGATCATCATGGACGTTAAATGCCCCGGAAGCGGGATGTCGGGAAGAATGGATTGGGGCAACCTTTCTCTTCTTAAACCGGGGGACGAGATTAAGTTTGTAATTGCCGGAAGGGAAGATTATGAGTGGTCCAGGGAAACCGTGATAAAACTGAAGCCTGCCCAGACTGTCCTTTTCTCCCCGGTTTTCGGCCAACTCAACCCCAGGATGCTTGTCGAATGGATTCTCGATGACCGGCTTCCGGTCCGGTTTCAAACGCAACTCCATAAGATTATCTGGTCTCCTGAAACCCGAGGCGTCTGAAGCTCTTTCTGGAAAGGAAATCGTGCTCATGGAAATTCAAGTTAAAAAAGGAAAATATTTTCAGGAAAAGGGCGATGTTCTTATCTTTCCGGTGTATGAGGAGGAGATCCGGAGCGGAGATCTCAAGCTCCTGGACCGTCAGAACCATGGAAAGATTTCGGAAATTCTGGATTCCGGGGAGTTCCGGGGAAAGAGGAACCAGACCGTGGCACTCCATGCTCTGGCGGGCCTCAAAGCCAGAAAGATTTTGCTGGTCGGTTTGGGGCCGGTCAAGAAAGGGGAGCTTGATACGATTCGGGAAGCTTTTGGCAAGGCGGCCTGTCGGGCGAGAGCCATGGGAGCAGTCACAATTGTGTCGGGAATCCGGCAAGAGCTGGTAAAAAAAGAGAAACTTCGGGATATCGCCCAGGCAATGACAGAAGGGGTCATGCTTGGCCTTTACCGGTTTACGCTGTATAAGACTGAACAGGAAGAGGAGCCACAAGAAATCCGCACCTGGGTTCTTGCGATCGAGGACGGAAAGAAAGCCGGGGATGTTGAAAAAGGGGTGTTGGTCGGGAAGATCGTTTCAGAGGG
>DATNMI010000145.1:0-8449 GCA_035602375.1 Nitrospiria bacterium
GGGAGAAGCGGAACCTGTGAAAATAGCTGTGAACGGACGCGATTGGGAGATGTCGGGCGACATGAATGTCCTTCAGCTGATACTTGATCTGGGGCTGGTGGCCGATCGGGTGGCGGTTGAAGTCAATCAGGCCATTCTGGACAAGAAGGAATACCGGACCAGGTTTTTAACGGATGGCGACCGGGTGGAGGTCATTAATTTTGTTGGCGGAGGAAATGCTTAAATGAGCCAGAAAGATCAGTTAACGATTGGAGAGATGACGTTCCGGTCCCGTCTTTGGGTCGGCACCGGAAAATACAAGACTTTTGAAGAGACCCGGAAGGTGATTGAAGCGACAGGCGCCGATGTGGTAACGGTGGCGGTCAGGCGGGTCAATATCACCGACCGGAATAAAGAAAACCTGCTCGATTATATTAACCCCAAAGAGTACAAGATCCTGCCCAATACCGCGGGTTGTTACACGGCGGATGAGGCGGTAAGAACGGCCCGCCTGGCCCGGGCGGCAGGGGTGTCAGACATGGTAAAGCTGGAGGTCATTGGGGACCCTCGGACGCTTTTTCCGGACACGTCAGGTCTGCTTGAAGCGGCAAAAATACTGGTTAAAGAAGGGTTTATTGTTTACCCTTATACCAACGACGACCCGATCATGGCAAAAAAGCTGGAAGACGCGGGATGCGCGGCCGTCATGCCCCTGGCAGCCCCAATTGGGTCCGGTCTTGGGATCAGAAATCCTTATAATATCCAGATTATCCGGGAGACCGTGAAGATACCGGTCATTGTCGACGCCGGCGTCGGAACCGCCTCGGACGCTGCCGTGGCGATGGAAATGGGATGCGACGCGGTTTTGATGAACACCGCGATCGCGGAGGCCCGGGAACCGGTATTCATGGCTGAGGCGATGAATCTTGCGGTAAGAGCAGGCAGGCTGGCTTGGCTGGCGGGCCGCATGCCCAAGAGGCTTTACGCGCAGGCCAGCAGTCCCGTTGAAGGTTTGATTGAGTATTGAGTAAAGTTGGTTTTAATCTTTACCTGATTACAGGCAGGAACCAGACAGGCGGGAGGCCCCTTGAGGCGGTGGTAGAAGGGGCTCTCGCCGGCGGTGTACGGGCTGTTCAACTCAGGGAGAAAGACCTCGATATACGGTCCCTTCTTCTGCTTGCGGAAAAATTGAGAAACCTGACACGGAAGTATGGGGCGCTTCTCTTTATCAACGAAAGAGCCGATGTCTGTCTGGCCGTGGACGCTGACGGCGTCCATCTCCGGTCCGATGGCCTGCCTCCTCTAGAGGCGAGAAAGGTTCTTGGGCCCGAGAAAATGATTGGCGTATCGTGCCATACGCTTCAGGAGGCAGTGAATGCGGAAGAAGGTAAAGCCGATTTTATCACTCTTGGCCCGGTTTACGGGACCCCTTCAAAGGCCGGTATGGGAGAATCGATTGGTTTGTCCCGCTTTCAATCGGCGGCCGGGGGAATAGCTATTCCAGCATTCGCGCTGGGAGGCATAGGGTCCGGCCAAGCCGGGGATGTGATGCGTCATGGCGCAAAAGGGATAGCGGTCATTTCAGCCCTGATGAGCGCTCCGGACCCGGAAAAGGAAGCCCGGTTTCTCCTCTCGATCCTTTCGATGCGTGCCTGAATTATCGTCCTGAACATCTTTAATTTCCAATGCGTGAGAGGGCGTTTTTTCTACTGAAACCAGGGGCTCCCCTTTTGACAAAAAAAGGGGGCGGGGCTATACTTACACAATGTGGAGCCTAATTCTCTTAAAAAAGGTAATCTGTCCCAAGCCCTGAATTCAACCAAGGAGCTTCTGGAAGAGGACGCTAATTCTCCGGCCGTCCAGTCCGCCAAAGAAATAATCAAATCCCTTATTAAAGCCCTTAAAAATTTCAAAATTTATCTTCCCAATAATCCGGTCCATCAGAAATCTCTGAAAGATTTTTATTTCAAATTGTCCGGCCACCTTGAGGAATTCGGGGATGCGGACCTTAATATCACGCAGTATAGGATCTCTTATCAGGGCCAGTCCGTCTATGAAAATATCAACCGTTTGGAGAGTCTTGCCTTCCGCCTTTTTGTGGACGGAATCAGGCAGATGACCTTTCTTTCCGGATTTACGGAAGAAGAATCCAGCGACCTGCTTGAGATACTCGGGAAGAATCTTGACTCGCAGAATCCGGACGATGATCTGGTCACCCTTCTCTGGCAGAAAAATTTCCAGCATTTGAGGCCCCAGATTATCCAGGATTTCTTTGAAGACGGATCTGAGGCCGCCGGGGAACAGAAACCCGGGTCTGCACCGGCTTCCGGAGTGTCCGAGATGATCGCGTCGGAAGTTAAAAAGGAGTCGGTCGAGGCCGCTAAAGCATCGAGTGGTCTCTCGATAGAACAGATGCAGGTTGCGAAAGACACCGAGGTTTTCCGCCTGACCGAGGAGGAGATTGCCAGGATCAAAGAGGAGATAAAGTTTGAATCCGAGAAAGATCTGATTACTGAAATGATTAATATTATCTATTCCGTTCTGCAGGTCGAAAAAGATGAAGGCTTCTTCTCCGATTTAATCAATTTAATCGTGGAAAACACGATGCTCCTTCTCGATTCCGGGGACATGATCCAGGTGGAGAAGGTGATCCAGCTCTTTGCTATTCTCAAGCAACAGACGCCGCCTCTCTCCTCCGGGCATATGGCGATCCTTGAGAAGGCGATTCAGGCGTTTGGAAGGCCTGAAAACCTCGGAAAAATGGAAAAACACATCAACGAACTGGATGACCGGCATCTGAAAGCTTTTTACGTCTTTCTTTCCATGCTTGATTCTTCAGCGGCATTTACGATTATTGATCTGCTGGAGAAGGCCAAGATCCGGAAAATCAGGAAGGTGCTGGTCGACGTACTGGTGGAGTCCGGGAAAAAGGACATTCTCCCCATTTTGAACCGATTGCAGGGAAGCCCCTGGTTTGTGATCCGGAACCTGATTCAGGTGATCGGAAAAATTGGAAATGAAGCCGCGATTGATTCCTTGAAGAAACTGGTTTCCTATCCCGATGAAAGGGTGCGGAAGGAACTGCTGACGACGCTTAATTTAATCTGGTCGGAAAATCCTAAATTGAGGGAGATGGTGATCCCCTTCCTGAACGACCGGGAAATTGGGGTCCGAAAGCAGGCGCTCCAGATGATTCAGCACCATAAGGAAACAAAAGCGCTTCCTGTCCTAAGGAGGATCATCGAAGATAAAGGTTTTGCTCTCAAGGAAATGGAAGAAAAATTGCTGGTCTACCAAGCTCTGGGAAAGCTGGGCGATTCGTCATTGATTCCCCGCTGCAAGGAGATGTTGAGGAGCTCCTTTTCCTTCTGGATCAAGAGGACAATGAAAGAGGAGGCGGCGCTCTGCGCGGTCATGGCTCTGAAACATGAGGGCTCTTCCGAGGCCGTTTTGCTCTTAACAGAGGCGAGGTCGCATCATTATAAAACCGTAGCTGACGCTTCAGCCAGGGGCTTAAACGAAATCCAGCGGATGAAAGACAGAAAAGAAACGCCGCCGGCACCGGAGATGAGAGATGAGTCCGACAGACTTGAATCAAACGGGTAAATCTGATCCCTCCCATAAAGCCGATATTGAATTTATAAACAACGGCAAAGCGCTGGTCGTCCAGTTGAATATCCTTGTCAAGATGGCGACGCTCCACCATCCGACGAACGCCTCTTTTGACGCGCCCATAGAGACCCTTCTGAAAACATTGGAATTGCTGTTGGCAATGGATGAGCCGGTTACGCTTATTCGGGAAGGGGATTCTCTTTTTCTCAATGAAGAAAAACTAAGGATGGACTCCGAAACCTTTTCCTCCTTCGCGAATTTTATTGAGTATATGGCTAAACGGGGAATCGGGAAAATAATTTGCTCCAGGGGTATTCGTTCCGGGGATATCCGGCAATTCATTTTTTGCATGGGCAAGATCGATTTCAAGGACGGGGAAGACCCCTTTAGTCTGGCCCAGGTTGCCCTTGAGAAAGAACCGGTTCAATTTATTGAACTGACCGAGTATGTTGAAAAGAAGGCGGTTGATTCCTTTAATATTAATAAAGGGAGCAAGGAATTCGCGAAGAAGACTTACGCGAACACCGTATCCGCTGTCAGTCAGGTGATGGACAGCGCCAAACTCAACCAGGCGGTAAGCCTCAAGAAGACCAAACGTCTTGTGCAATCGATGGTCGACCTGATCCTCCAGGAAGAGTCGGTTCTCATGGGTTTGACGAACCTCCGGAGTTATGACGAATATACCTACAACCATTCCGTGAACGTCTGTGTTCTGAGCCTCGGAATCGGTCAGCGGCTGGGATACGACAAGATTGAATTATCAAATCTGGGAATGGCCAGCCTGTTTCATGACATCGGAAAATCAGATGTCCCCGTTGAAGTTTTGAATAAACCGACTGAATTTAATGAAGAAGAGTGGGCCATCATCCGGAGACACCCCGTCATGGGTGTCCGGAATATTATGAAAATCAAGGGATTCAATGAGCTTTCGATCAAAGTCATGTATGGCTCTTTTGAGCATCATATGAATTACGACAATTCCGGGTATCCCAAGCTGGTGAGAAAACGGAACCTTTCGATTTTTGGCAGGATTATTTCAACGGCGGATTGCTATGACGCGATGACCTCGGCGAGGGTCTACACCCGAAGTCCTCTTCCGTCCGATAAAGCGTTGCAACTCATGCTAAAAAAGAGCGGCGCCGCATTTGACCCTCTGATAATGAAGGTGTTCGTGAATTGTATCGGCGTCTTCCCCATCGGCACGCTGGTTCTTCTCGATACCAATGAAATCGGGGTTGTCTACAAGACCCATCCCGAGGTGGAGAAGGGAAATCGCCCTATGGTAAAGGTCATTGTCAATCAAGCAGGGCAGGAGGTCGATGGCGATGTCGTAGACCTGAGCGAGAAGGTGGATGTGGCCACTGAATATAAGAGAAATATCCTGAAAACGATTGATCCCCATAAGTACAAGATTGATGTCAGCAAATATTTTATGTGATAAATCAGATATCCTGCCCGACCTAACATCCTAACTCATTGAAAACAAAATAAAATCCAGGTATAGGCGGATTAGCAATCATGCCTTGACACGAAGGAAAGTACTATGATAGATTTATATACGACCAAAGTGATCTCATTCTAAAGTGGTCGGATATAAACTCTGTTTCTCGTGAGGGATCGATGCTAAAACTATCCAAAAAAATTGATTATGCTTTGATGGCGATGCAATACATTGCCTTTATGGAAGACGATCAGGTGGTCAATACCAAGACCATTTCCGAAAAATATAATATTCCGCTGGAACTGTTGGCGAAAATTCTTCAAAAGCTGGCCAAGAAGGGTCTGGTCATCAGCCATAATGGTCCGAAAGGCGGGTATATTCTTTCAAAAGCGCCGTCGGCGATTTCAGTGGGAGAGGTGATTGAAGCGATAGAGGGGCCTATCGGAATTGCCGAATGTTACCATGAAACTGAAGAAAGCTTCTGTTCGCAGAAGGCGCTCTGCAACATCCGCACTCCCATTGGCGTCATCCAGGGCAATATCATCCAGCTTTTAAACGGAATTTCCCTTCAGCAGATGCATGAGGAGTCGACTCCGGCGCCTGTTGCCAATACCATCAGTTTGAACTTTAATCGCGAAGGAATAAGGAGCGAGAACTAACATGACCGGAGAAAATCCCATTTTTATGGATAACCACTCCACCACCCCCGTTGATCCAAGGGTGCTGGAGGCGATGTTGCCCTATTTTACCCAGAAGTTTGGAAACGCCGCGTCCCGGAATCATATTTTCGGGTGGGAAGCTGAGAAGGCAGTGGAAAAGGCCCGTGAAGAGATTGCCATGCTGATCCATGCCGATTCAAAAGAAATCGTTTTTACCAGCGGGGCGACCGAGTCGAATAACCTCGCGCTGAAGGGCGTTGTCGAAATGTATCGGGAGAAGGGTGACCATATCGTGATCTCCAACACCGAACACCGGTCTGTCCTGGATACTGCCCGCAAACTGGAGAAGTCGGGGATCAAGACCACGATTGTTCCGGTCGATTCCCAGGGAATTGTTCAGCCGGAAGAAGTCCGCAAGGCGATTACCGATAAAACGATTCTTGTCTCGGTCATGATGGTCAATAACGAGATCGGTACCATTAATCCCGTTGCGGAGATCGGCGCTGTTACTAGGGAAAAAGGGGTGATTTTCCATTGCGACGCCACTCAGGGAATCGGAAAGATTCCAGTGGATGTCGAGGCGATGAAAATAGACCTGATGTCATTTACCGCACACAAGATTTACGGGCCGAAAGGGGTCGGGGCCCTGTATGTCCGGAGGAAAAACCCGCGGGTCCGTCTGGCCTCCCAGATGGACGGGGGAGGCCATGAGCGGGGAATGCGGTCCGGAACCCTGAATGTTCCCGGGATTGCCGGTTTTGGAGAGGCAATACGGATTTGCGGAGAAGTGATGCCGGAAGAAGCTCTCCGGATCGGGAAGATGAGAGACAGGCTCCGGGACGCGATTATGGGGGCGTTGGACCATGTGGCGATTAATGGGCATCCCGTACAAAGGATTCCCAATAACCTCAATATCAGTTTTGCCTACGTGGAAGGGGAGTCTCTTCTCATGGGCCTGGACAAGATCGCCCTCTCATCGGGATCGGCCTGCACAACCGCCACGCTGGAGCCCTCTTATGTACTCCGGGCTCTGGGCGTCGGGCATGACCTCGCCCACTCTTCCATCCGGTTCGGCATCGGCAGGTTTAATACCATGGAAGAAATCGAAATTGTGGCCAAACGGACGATTGATGCGGTCCGCAGATTAAGGGAGATGTCTCCTCTTTATGAAATGGCCCTGGAAGGGGTTGACTTATCCAAGGTGCAGTGGACGCAACATTAAATATCATATGCCTGAAAGAGCGTTGTTCCAAAAATAAAGGAGCTTAAAAATGTCATACAGCGAGAAAGTCATAGACCATTACAACAATCCCAGGAACATCGGGAGCTTTGACAAGAACGACCTCCATGTCGGGACCGGGATCGTAGGGGCCCCGGAATGCGGAGATGTGATGAAGCTTCAGATCAGGGTGAACGAACAGGGGGTTATCGAAGATGCCCGGTTCAAGACCTTTGGTTGCGGAAGCGCCATCGCAAGCTCCAGCCTGGCCACGGAGTGGGTCAAGGGAAAAACTGTGGAAGAGGCCCTGCAGATCAAAAACACCGAGATTGTGAAGGAGCTAAACCTTCCTCCGGTAAAAATTCACTGTTCCGTGCTCGCAGAAGACGCTATCAAGGCCGCCCTTGAAGATTACAAGAAGAAATCGGGAGCGGCGAATTCAGCGCCGGCCGCCGCCTCTTCCGGCGGATAAGAGACGGCCTTGTTGGTGTCAGCCATGGAATGCTGGAACTGTCAATCGCGTCAAAAGGGGTTTTTCTGCGATAAATGCGACCGGATTCAGTTGATGTCCGAAGAGACCGATTTTTTCAGCTGCCTTGGCCTAGATCGGAAACTGAATATCGACCCGAGTCAGGCGGAATCTCAATTCCATGCCCTCAGCCGGAAATTTCACCCCGACTATTTTCAGGACAAATCGTCCCGCGAGCGGGAAATCAGCCAGGACAATGCCTCTTTTATAAATAAAGCCTATAGAACATTGAGAGACCCTGTCACCCGGGTGGAATATCTCATCCGGATTGAGCGGGGAAGCAACGGACCTGTTCGGGCCGAGGCGCCGCCGGACCTTCTGGAAGAAGTCCTTGAACTCCGGGAAAAACTTGAAGAGACGGAACTTCTCAAGAAGGGGAACGATCCGTCCAGGCTGGAGAATGCCCGTGAAGGGATCAAACGGGAGCTTGAAAACCTGAATCAGAGGCTGGAGGCGTTTCAAGCACGTTTTCAGAATCTGTCCGATGAATGGGATCGCCTGCAGGACCGGGCCCGCAAGGGGGGGAGCGATGGATTGGAGATGACGGCGAAAAAAGGGAAGGTCCTTGAAGAGTTCAGCAAGGTACTCTCCCACAGAACCTATCTTTTAAATCTTGTCAGTGAGATCAGAAAAGTACTAGAATAATCCAATAAGGCGAAACGAGATGGAAACAACGACAAAATCAGTTCAGGAAAAAACGGCTCCGGCCCGAAAAAAATACAGGGTAAAATTCCTTCCGATGAATGTGGAAGCGATGGCGGAAGAGGGGGAGACGATCCTTGACGTGGCTGAAAAATCCGGTGTAGATCTTCCCCATAACTGCGGAGGAGTCTGCGCCTGCTCTACCTGCCACGTCATTATCCGGGAAGGAATGGAATCGTTGAGCCCGCTCCAGGAGAATGAGGAAGACCGGCTCGACATGGCCGAGAACTTGACGCTCCATTCACGGCTCGGCTGTCAGGCAATTATTTCCGGCGATGTAGTCGTGGAACTGCCGGAATGCACCCGAA
>DATNMI010000152.1:0-3288 GCA_035602375.1 Nitrospiria bacterium
GGGCCGGGTATCCTTGACGCCGTCGTAGGGCTTGCTGATGATGATCCTGTCCGGGCCGCAGACGATGGCCGCATAATTTTCCATCAGAGGGAGCGCGCGGGCAACTTTTTCGTTCTGGAAAAAAGTTCGGGACCGCCCTTCATCAGTTCCCCGCGCTTCAAATCTCGAATCTAGCCCTTCAATCACCGGCCCGGCTGTTTTATCAAGACGGGCGCCGGCAGCAGGGCGAAAAAAATCTTCCCGCTTCAGGAAAAGGGAGAATGGCGCGGAAGTCTCAATGGCGCTTGTAAGATAGACAATGCTGGTCTGTTTTCCTTCAGACGTGTGAAAGAAGGCGGAAACCTTCCTGTTTCCGGTTTTGCCTTCGAAAGAGGGGTATGCCAGAATGTTTTTTTGCACTGCGGTTCCCGGAACTTCCGCCGGCACCCGTTTGAAGTTAGTCAGAATTTTTCTCCGGCTCTGATAGGTATGAAAAAACAGACTGGCAACCAGAGCGGCCATAAGAAGACTGAAAAGAATCGTGAGTTGCTGTATCAACATTGGGTTTTCCGTTCTTTTAAAAATGGAGCAGACATCAAGCTTTGCTTGTGGCTGGTCCGGGGTTTGGGGGCATCAGAGGATTTTGCAAATCAAAAAGAACTTTGCAAAACCGGATGGGCCCCCAACTAAATAGTTTGTCCCGTTACCGTTCGGGACGGATTGTAAGAATTCCAAGGGGGATTTTTTCTACAAGGTCTTCGGCGATCAGACCCATTTCCCCCTTTTCATGCCGTGCGAGGTCTCCCGCCAGACCATGTAGAAAGACGCCCGCGCACGCAGCCTCCTTGAACGGCTGTTTCTGGGCGAGAAACGCTCCCAGAATTCCAGACAGAACATCCCCCGATCCGGCAGTAGCCATCCCGGGATTACCGGTGGAATTGATAAAGACCGAACCGTCGGGAAATCCCAAAATCGTGTAAGCCCCTTTTAAAAGAACCCCGCACCCAAACCGCTTTGCCGTTTGCAGAGGAAGGCCTTTCCTCTTTTTAACGACGGACGGAACGTCGAGCCCGAGAAGACGCCCCATCTCTCCAGGGTGGGGCGTAATCAGTACCGGCCCGGAGGCTTTTTTCAGAACGTCCGGTTCTTCTGAAAGCGCGCTGATTCCGTCGGCATCCACGACCAGGGGACATTGTAGCCCGGCAATGAGTAATCTGACAAGAGCAGAAGTTTCAGGATGGGTAGAGAGGCCGGGACCGATGATCGCCGCGTTAACCCGGGAGCTGAAGGCCAATATCTCCGACCCGGCGTGCAGACTCAAACTTCCCTCACTGGTTTCCGGAAGGGGAAGCGTCATCGCCTCCGGGACATACCCTTCAGGGCCGTTCAGACTTTCAGGCATGGCCCAGGTGACCAGCCCGGCTCCGGTACGGAGGGCAGCCCTGCAACAGAGGGCTCCGGCGCCTCGAAAGCCCTTGGAACCGGCAATGACCAGCAGATGTCCGAAGGTCCCCTTATGACTGTCCCGTTTCCGGGGCGGAGGAAAAACGCTCCTTGCGTAAGCCAGATCTATCAATTCCGCGTTTAGGCCTGCCTCTCCTGTCATGGACTCCGGAATGCCGATCTCTTCGATAAATAACGTTCCGGTCAATTCAGCTCCGGGGAAAAGAAAATGGCCCCATTTTGGATAGGTATAAGTAATGGTGCAGTCGGCTCTGACCGCTTCTCCGAGAATCTCTCCCGAGTCGGAGGACACTCCCGAAGGAATATCGAGGGAAGCGGTTCTTTTTCCCGAGCCGTTGATGACCCGGATTATTCTGGCCGTCTCTCCGGCGATCGGCCTGGAGAGACCCGTGCCGAAAAGGGCGTCAACAATCAAATTGGAATCGCCGGCCAGTTTTTCCAGGAGCCGTCCTTTGTCATTTGCCCCGGACAAAACTGTTCCGCCGGCCTCCCGGAACTTTTTCAGATTGACCGCCGCGTCTTCCTTTAACTCCTCTTCGCCGGAGGCCAGGTAGACGGAGACTGAGGCTCCGTCATTGAGTAACAATCTTGCGGTCACAAGGCCGTCCCCGCCGTTATTCCCGTTTCCCGCGGCGACGAGGACCTTCAGCTGATTTGCGGGGCCGTATTGATCAATCAGGCGGACGCAGGTGCGGGCTCCGGCGTTTTCCATGAGCGTTAATGAAGGAATTCCGCATTCCCGGCTCGCCCGGAGATCGAGATTGCGCATTTCTTCCGCGTTAACGACTTTCAAGGATCACCTGACCGACGGAATAATCGGTGTCATGGCTGATAGAAACATGGATCAAAGTCACCTTCTTGTCAGCCAGCAGTTCGCTGACCCGTCCGGACACCTGGACAAAAGGCTTTCCCCCCGGAAGGTTGCCTGTTTCAATGTCGCGCCAGCGGACGCCGCCGCTCCATCCCGTTCCGGCCGCTTTCAGAAGCGCTTCCTTGACGGCAAACCGGCCTCCTAAAAAAAGAGAGGAAGGATTGCGCTGGAGGCAATACGCCTGTTCTCCGGGAGTGAAAATTCTGTCCAGAAACCGTCGGCCCCATTTTTCGACCGCCTTCTGGATCCTCTCTGCGCGGACGATGTCGATTCCGATTCCAATAATCATGAAGGGTCCAAAAAGCGGAACGCCGGCCATCGGACGGCAGAGTGGACGCTACGCCCGGTCAAATTGTGTGACCAGCTGTTTCATTTCCTGCACTGCCCGGCTTAAACCGGTAAATACCGCCCGGGAGATGATGCTATGGCCGATATTAAATTCCTGGATCAGGCCGAGGCGGGCCAAGGGGGTGATATTCGCGTAATTGAGCCCGTGCCCGGCATTGATTCCGAGGCCGAGCCTGGAGGCCATCTGGAGAATTTGCGATACTTGTTTTAACTCAATATCGCTGCCGGCCTTTTTTTTCTCCCCGGCGTAGTGACCGGTATGAATTTCCACGATATCGGCGTTGATTTTGTGAGCCATCTTCAACTGTTCCGTGTCGGGGTCGATAAAAATGCTGACCCGGATGTCGTTGTCATGAAGCCGGTCAATGGCCTGTTTAAGGGCGTCCTTTTCCAGGACCACATTAAGGCCTCCCTCGGTAGTCAGCTCTTTTCTCTTTTCAGGGACCAGGGTGACCATAAAAGGCTTGATCGATGAGGCGAATTTAATCATTTCTTCCGTGGCTGCCATTTCAAGGTCAAGCCGGACTTTCAGCGTCTCCTTGAGGAGGCGGAGATCGCGGTCCTGAATATGGCGGCGGTCTTCTCTCAGATGAACCACAATACTATCGGCGCCTCCCAGCTCCGCC
>DATNMI010000227.1:0-8094 GCA_035602375.1 Nitrospiria bacterium
ACGCTCATCTCCAGAGACCCTTCTTCCAGAAGGAGAATTGCGCACTGTCCCGCGCCCACCAGGTTCAGCAACACTTCCAGGACGATTCTCAGGACCTCCTGATAATCCAGGGTAGAATGAAGCTGGTAACTCGCCACGTAAAGATTGGCCAGGTTGTTGTTTTCCTCTTCCACCTCGACATACCGGCTTGCGAAATCCTTGTTTTCAGCCTCCACCACATGGTATTTGTTCAAAAGATCGTTCTTTTCCTTCTCAAGGGACTTGATGGTCTCGGCCATTTTACCCACCTCGGGCAGCTGGCCGCCTCCTCTCTTGAGGGTATTGACCTGCTCCTCCAGCTGAATAATCCTGTACCTCAAGTTTTCATTGGTTTTCAGGAGTTCCTGGGTAAACTCCTCTCCTTTCCTGAAGACCTTCATGAAGTCCTCTGTTTTCTTTAAAATGTCGCCCTCTTTATCATGATCCACGGCTTTGGCTCCTTCCATGATTCACTTCGTTATTAATGACAGACCCCTATAATTGTTTCCGCCATTTTATGAATCGGCAGTACCCAGTCCACGATCCCCATCTGGATCGGAACACGGGGCATTCCGAAAACGACAGCGGTTTCTTCCGATTCGGCGAGAATGGTTCCTCCCTTTTCCTTAATCTCCTTCAAACCCTCCGACCCGTCACTTCCCATTCCCGTGAGAATCACCCCCAGCGCTTCTCCTCCGTAAATACCGGCAATGGATTTCATGGTCATGTCCACGGACGGAATATACCGGTCTTTCTCCTCCACCTCTTTGAGATGAAGAACCTTGTCATTCCCGGATTTCCTGGCAATCAGGTGTTTTCCCCCGGCCGCCACAAAAACGGTCCCGGCCGTCAGGATGTCTCCTTCCTGCGCCTCTTTCACCTTGAGCTTCCCCATAGCGTTTAACCGCTGGGCAAATGATTCCGTAAAATGGGCCGGCATGTGCTGGACCACGACCACGGGAAGCGGAAAATCCGCCGGAAGGCCGGAAATAAGCGTTTGCAGGGCGGCCGGCCCTCCGGTGGAGGCGCCTATGATGACAATCGCAGGCCTGCCGGATCCTTCCTTCTTTGGAAAATTGAGAGGCCGGGAGAGATCCTGGCCCCCTTTTTCGCTTTCAATCCGCTTCCGGGAAGGGGGCGGAGAGAGCGCTTCCGTCTGCAATGGGGTCCGGCTTTTGATCCTGTCGGGGGAAACCTTGGCGATAATTTCTAGTTTGTTGATGAGCTCATCCTTCATTCTCTGCGTTTCCTGCGAAGCCCTCGCGGTCGGTTTTCCGATAAATTCCAGGGCGCCGAGATCAAGCGCTTTAAATACATTCTGGCTGTCGGTCCTTGAACTCACCACCAGCACGGGAAGAGGACGGTTTTTCATCAACCAGTTCAAAAAGGTAAACCCGTTCATTTCTGGCATTTCAATATCAAGCGTGATAATGTCCGGCAGTGCATGTTCAATAAACCGGATAGCCTCCAGCCCGTTGGCGGCCGTGCCGATCACCTCCATATGGGGAGCCTCCGCCACCATTCCAGAAATTGTCTGTCTCGCGAAAGGAGAATCGTCCACGACCAGGATCTTGATCTTCTTCTCTTTCATTGCGCCGACACCTTGTTTTTATAATACACCATGTCCTTTTTGAAATGCCGAAGGTCGAACATGGGTGTCACATAACTGAGCGACTCTGAATGCCCCAGAAGGAGAAAACCTCCGGGTTTCAACCTCTCGTAAAAGTTCGAGATTACTTTTTTCTTGATCTCAAGGTTGAAATAAATAATCACGTTCCGGCAGAAAACCAGATCCATCTCATTTAAAAAATGACTCTGCCTGAAATCCGCCAGATTGCCCTGATTAAAGATGACCTGTTTCCTGATCTCTTCCTTTATGCGGAACCCGCCGTTTTCAGGGGTGAAATATTTCAGCAGGTAATCATCCTGCATCGCCCTGAACGAATTGTCAAAATAGAGCCCTTTCCTGGCGCTGTCAAGGACCTTGGAGGAAATATCCGTGGCGAAAATTTCGCAGCGCCAATCCCTCAAATCCTTTCTTTCCTGCATCAACATGGCTATGGTATAGGGCTCCTCGCCGGTGGAACACCCCGCGGACCAGATCCGGATCGTCTTCCGGGTCCTGTTCTTCTCAATCAACTCATCGAGAATTTCTCCAGAAAACGTCTCCAGCTGAGCCATTTCCCTGAAAAAATAGGTCTCATGGATTGTCAGAAGGTCAATGACTTTGTCAATTTCGGCCTCCCTGTCCTTGTCATACTTCAGGAAATAAAAATAATCCCTAAAGTCTGAAAACTGCCGCATGAGAACCGAATTCATCAAACGGGACCGGACAAATTCTTTCGCATGGTTCTCGATCGTCACTCCCGACTTCTGAAACATGAGCTCCTGAAACTGATGAAAGGTATCATCGGAAAACTGGATCTTTCCGTCCGGGCTAAATATGTCCTTCGTGATGGCCGTCATATTCACATTTAATCCGATATCATTTCGAGCGCATACCGCGCCGCTTGCCTGACCAGTCCATCGGGGTCCTCGCGGGACATCCGTTCAATAATGGAGCCCGATGAGGAATATTTTAGTTTTCCAAGGGCGCGGACTGCAGCAGCCCGGAGCGTCCAGCGATCATGGTTCAGGAAAGGTTCTAGCTCAGTTCCGACGCGGGAGTCCGGGAGGTCTCCCAGCGCGAGGATCGCAGCTGTCTGTATCTCAGGGTCTTCGCTCCGCAATTTTTCCAGGAAAAGAGGGGTCAGAGAGATGTCCTGACAGGCGGACAGGCTCTCCATAGCGCTTATTTGAACAACGCCAACCGGATCCCCCGCCAGCTCTTTCAACATCCGGAGACTCCTCTCCGATTTCTCTCCCGAAAGCATTTTAGCCAGCGCGGATCTCACCCACATGGAATCATCTCTCAGGAACCGGTCCAGATAGTTTTCCAGCCGGATGTCCCTTTTCACTTTAAAACAGGTCAGGGCAGTCCGCCTCACTTCCTGAGCTTCGTCGAGGAGAGCCTCTTCCAACCAGCCGTCAGAGGGTATATTCTCCATGTCCCTTAACGAAACAACCGCTTCCTGGCGAATCTCCACATTGGAATCTTTAAGGGCTCCTATAATTACCGGAACAGCTTCTCTGGCTTTCATCAGTCCCAGAAGCCGGAGGCCGTTCTTCTTCAAATGGACCTTTTCCGACTCAACGAGTTTCACGCATTCTGAAATTAACTCCCTGCCCTTGAACGCTTTCAGCGCCTGAATGGCCGATTCCTGAACATTCGGATACGGATCATCCAGAAGCTGGATCAGGCCGCCGGTCGCTATAACGTCTCCAAGCTTTCCGAGAGCGCCCGCGAGAGACTGCCTGACGTGCCCAACCGGATCCCTTGTCAGTTTCAGGAGGCTCGGTACGGCCTTCCGGTCTCCGATTTCTCCCAGGCAAAATGCCGCCCCCTCCCTGATCAGCGGATCGGTCTTTGTGAGGGCGGAAATGAGAGGATCCACGGCCGATCTTTTTAAACGGATCATCGCCTGGGAAGCTTCCTCCTTTAGCGGACTTTTGAGGAACGGAATCAGGAACTGTATGCTCATGACTTCCGCCATCCAGCCGAGGACTCTTATCCCGGCCCGGAGAACCCGCTGTTCTTCTGTTTCGTCTTTGATCAGGTCAAGAAGAAAGAGCGCGATATTCTTGTTGTAAACCTCCCTTACCCTGCTGATAATTTTCACTTCATTCTGGACTCCGGCTTGTTCCTGGAGATCCACAAGCGCCTGGAGGGCGGCCTTTCGGATTTTCGAGTTTCCATTCTGCAGACTATTGAGGATCGGATTAAGGGCGGCAAGGTCTCCCAGGCGGCCCAGGGCCCCCAGGGCCGGCCGGTCAAGCCCGTGTTTGCCCAATAACCGGATAATCGGCTGGACGGCGCGGCTGTCTCCCAGCTGTTCAAGCGCCTTGATCGCT
Organism: Nitrospiria bacterium; assembly: GCA_035602375.1. GTDB lineage: Bacteria > Nitrospirota > Nitrospiria > JACQBW01 > JACQBW01 > DATNMI01. The sequence continues at coordinate 3,970 of DATNMI010000227.1, forward strand.
GAAAAACAGAGAAGGCTGTTTTCCGGCCGAAGGAATCCGATCAGCGTATCGATCGCGCGAGGTTCTCTGAGTTTTCCAAGGGCTTCTATAGCCGCAATCCTGACATTCTCGTCCCCGGCCTCGGTACTTTTCAGAATTAGCGGAGAAGCGTTCCGATCGCCGATCTCTCCAAAAATATCGAGGCTTGTCTTCTTCGCGTCATCGCTAAAACCGGAAAAAGCGGTCATGAGCGAAGCAACGCACGCCGGGCCAAAATGAATCAAGATCTCCACCAGCGCGTTCTTTTCTCCGAAATCCAGTGCGAATTTCAACGCGTCTACCAGCGTCTGAATCACCCGGGGCTCCGGCTGATAGCGGTTAACCGCCAAAACAGCTTCCTTTCGGACCCGCCAGTCGCTGTCTTTCAGATTTTCGAGCAAAGGGAGCAAACTCTCAAGCGCTCTTCGCTCTCCCATCCGCTCAATCGTTTTGAGTCGCGGTTCGATATTTTCCTGTTCTACCTGCTCATGTCCATTCTGGATACTCATAATCTCCCACACCCTGAATTATTTCTTAAGAAGGCTCTTCCGCCGATCAATAAGCTCGCGAAGCGCATCTTTCAAATAATCCGATTTCTCGCGAATCTCCCTGGATACTCTCTGTTTGTAAGTTCTTTCCGCTTCCATCATGTCGTCTTTTAAAAGTTCCTCAATATTGCCATTTTCCAGGCCCTCTTCAATTGCTTTCTGGTTATAAAGGGCGATATCCGCGACAATGATCCTGGCAAATCTTCTGGCCTCGTCATGAAGCGTCTGATCCCCGGCTGACATCGCCGGAGGAGCGGGAGCCGGAGCGGCCATTTTCGGAGCGGGGGCTGGAGGAGCCGGAGCAACCATTGCAGGCATGGCAAGAGATTGTTTCGGGGTGTTTTCGGCAGGCGGCGGGTTTAGAACCTTTTTCAGACGCGCAACCATCTCTTCCTGAATTTCGTGTCTTTCAATATAGTCATCCGCGCCATAGAGGGAACTCGGGGGTCTTTTATAGCGGAATTTATCGTAGATCGATGAGACGAGGATCACCTTAATGTCCTTGAGCAGTGGGCTTTTCTTGACCATTTCACACACCTCAAAACCCAGAACCTGCGGAAGCGCCACATCGAGATAGGCGGCCTGGGGCCTTTCCTTTTCAAGAATCAAAAGAGCCTCTCTTCCGTTTCCAACAACCAGAACCTGATAACCCGCCTGCGTCAGCAGTTCGTTCATAAATTCCTGGGAGGCCTCTCCATCCACCGCCACAAGGACTTTGACTTTTCCGGCGCCGGGCGGAGTTGCTCCGCTTTCTTTCCACCGTATCTTCATCACGGCTCCGCATTCGGGACAGGTTACCGAGCTGGTCTCTCCCGCTTTCCCGGTCGGAGCCGGGAACCCTTTCTTGCACTTCACGCAAGTAATCATTTTGTCCTCTTTATCCTTTCACGAGTTGATTGAGCATCTGGTAACCTTCCAGGTCCATCAACTGGTTAAGATCTAAAAGCATGATTAAGTCTTCCCTGTTTTTGAATATCCCTTTCAGGTATTTGCTTCTCGCCTTGTCCACGAACGACGCGGCTTGAAGCTGATCTTCCGACAGATAGAGCACCCCTTTGACCTGATCTACCATAAGCCCCATTACGGTTTTCTTAAAACGTACGATGAGAATATGTTCAGACGGCGGGGCGGCCTCATCGACTTCCAGCACGGCCCCAAAATCAATGACGGGTATTACTTTTCCCCGTAAATCGATGACCCCTTTGAATGGATCATGGAATTGCGGAACCACTTCCGGCTTCTGGTATAGAATAATTTCAACAATCCCCGAGAGAGGGAGCGCAAACCCTTTCTTCCTGATCACAAAATACAAGACTTCGCTATCCCGTAATTCGCTCACAACTTTTCCTCCTTCACGTCCTGACTCTGCCGATTTCCTTCTGAAGCATTTCAGTTTTACCTGCCAGTTCACGGACACAATCCTTCAATCCCATCGCCACGTCCTGGTAAGAGCGAGATAATCCCCGGATTTTCAGGGTGGAAACATCGGCGTTCACACTCCCCTGTTTCTGGGCGCCCGCAATTCGGGTCATCTCCTCTATCCTTCGGTTGACCAGTTCAACTGCCTTTTCAATCTGATGGTTTCCCTGAAGCTGTTCATCCGTACTGCTTTTCACTCTCAATGTGATTTCCCGTATCGTCTCGGCCGCTTTCATGATCTGTTCGCTGCCCTGTGCCTGCTCCCGGGTCGCGCGGGCAATCTCTCTTGCCATTCCGGTCATTCGTTCAGTTGCTTCCTGAATCTTTCCCATTCCCTTCACCAAAACGCCCGCGCCAGAGTCGATTTTTCCGGACATATCGGCTGACATCCGGGCGCTCTCCAGTATCTTCCCCACCGCGTCCCCGGCGGCCAAAGAGAGTCTTAGGCCTTCCTCCACGCTCCCGCTTCCCTGACGAATGGAGTCTACCGCGGCCTTGACCTCTTCCCGAATACCGGAAATAACCCTGGATATGTCCATAGTGGAAAGCGATGTTTTTTCCGAAAGTTTCTGGATTTCATCCGCGACGACGGCAAAGCCTTTCCCATGTTCCCCCGCCTGAGCCGCTAGAATAGCCGCATTCAGCGCCAGGAGGTTGGTTTGTTTCGTGATTTCCTCAATGACGACAAGGATAGTCCCTATCTCCTCCGAACTGCTCCCGAGTTTTTCAATCACCCGATGAGATTTCTCAACCATCATCTTGATATTCTTCATCCCGTCAATCGTCTTGACGATTGACCGGGCGCCGAGCTCATGGGCCTCCGCCCTCACCTGTTCTGACAATTCCGAGGATTTCCTGGAATGGTCCCCTATTTCCTTGACCACCAGGTTCAGCTCGTTGACGGAATCAAAGGTTTCCTTTGACACAGTAAACAGCCGGTCGACATTATCGGCTGTCTCTCGAATGGAGGTGTTCATTTGCACCACTGACGAGGTCGTCGTCTCGACGGCTCCTGACAGCCCCCCTGTATTCCGGGCCACTTCCTGGATCGTGGCTCCAAGTTCAAGAAGCGAAGAAGACATGGATCCCGTAGCTGAGGATAAAACTTCTAATCCGCCGGAAAGAGCTGCGACCGACGAAACTATCTGTTGCGACGCGGTTTCCGTCGTTTCCGCATGCCGGGTCTGTTCAGCGGCGTTTTTCTCTACCTGGACGGCCACGCGCTGAATTTTATCCGATGCCGTTCCGACTTCCAGGGTGACCTCCTGGAAGCGATGGACCATTTCTATAAGTTTCCCGCCCATCGTGTTCAGCGCGCTTCCGAGGAATCCCAATTCATCCTTGCTCTCAACCGTCACTTTCCGCGTCAGGTCCCAGTCTGATATCCCTCCCGCCATCTCCGCCATATTCCCCAGAGGCCGGGTCATTTGGCGCAGTAAGAACCATGACACCAGCATTCCGACAACAATCAGCGAACCGAAGACTCCCAGGTGAATGAGCATCACAGACTGTATCTTGGCCTCAGTGGAATGATCGGAATTCCGCAATTCCGCGGCAAAAAGATATCCGGAAGCGATCATCATGATCGGTATCAGGGGGATAACAATCCCGCTGAGAAACATTACATATCTTCCTACAAACGTTTTTGGCTTTATCAAATCCAGCATCTTAATCTGCTTTCTCAAGGATATTATGCCCTCCTTCCCGGAATTCGCTTCACTCGTCCTGGACCTGCATCCTCAGGCGGCCATGTCCGCGTGAATTTCCCTTTCAATCATTCCAATCATATTGTGATTGTTGAGCAGGATCACCATTCTGTTTTTAAACCGGAAAACGCCTTTGATCAGGTCCTGTCCGTCACTGTCCAGAAGCGGCGGCGCCGATTCGATCTCTTTCTCCCTGATCCGGATGACATCAGTCACGCTGTCTACCTCCAGCCCGAGCAGGCCGCCGCCCGACATGAGGATGATATTTCTTCTCAATGTCTCGGCCGAAACCTCTTCCACGGCGCCGTCGGCATAAATCTCGGGTTTTTCCTGAATGCCTGTTAGCTTTTGTTTTAGGTCAAACAAGGGAACAATCACGCCCCGAAGAGAAATGATCCCGAGGAGAATGGCGGGACCTCTTGGAATGCCGGTCA